>JBBQIO010000008.1:0-16323 GCA_038325015.1 Polyangia bacterium | reverse complement strand
ACCAGCCCGGCCGCCGCTATCGCGTCGACAACGTCAACGTCTACAACGTCTACCTCTCCGGCCAGCTGATGTTCTAGCTGCGGCCGAAGCACAACAGCGCGCGCGGCCCCGAGCGCGACATGGCGTAGGCCACCGCGCCGGCGAGATCCGGATCTTCGAGTGCCACCGTCGCCACCTTCAAACCGGTCGAGCGCAAGAGGCCTTCGAGCTGCTCGTCGTTGAGGCCCAGACCATCGGTGCGCGGGCGCGCGACCAGGACGATGTACAGCACGTCTCTTTGCGCCAGCGCGTTGTCGACGATGCCAATCAGCTCGCCGGCATAAAGCGCGCGCTCGTCGATCAGCGCCACCGACAAAGGCGCGCGATCACCGGGCTCCACGATGCACAGCCCGCCGGCCACGGTCGACGTCAGCCCCGGCGGCACGACCACGTCGACCAGACGATCGGGCAGCGCAAGCGCGGCGAGATTGCCGTCGCTGGCGGCGATGGTGGTGGCGCGCGAGCCGGCGTGCAGCGCATCGAGCAGCCGGCGGCGAGGGTCGGCGGTCGACGCACCGAGGCGGGCGGCACCCTTTCGTCTACGCGCCAAATAGAGCGGCCACGGCTCGCGCTCGTCGTCGGGAATCGAGCCGATGGTCGCGAGAATATCGGCGAAATAGGTGGTCTCGCGCGCCGGCGGATCCGCCTCGGCACGCACGCGCCCGCCGAACCGGCCGAGCGCGAGGTCGATCTGCTCGTCGTCGAGCTGCCGCGGTTGGTCGGCGTGGACGACGCGACACGCGAGCCCGCGATCATGGCACAGGAGCTTGACTGCGCGAGCGATCAGCGGCTCCCCCCGTTCGAGCACCAGCACCTCGTCACGCGATCGGAGGAGCTCGACGAGCCGCTCTTCGGGCAGCGGCGCAACCATCCCCAGTCGCACCACCGGCAGCCGACGCGCCCACGCGCGAGCCATCGCCGAGCGCGGCAGATCGCCGGCGATGATCACCGCCTTTTTTCCTTCGCGGCCCAGATCCTCGACGAGCATATCGCTCCAGCGGCCCAGATCAGCCCAGCGCCGCAGCCGCTTGTCGAGGTGAAACGATTCGCCGTCACCGACTGCGAACGGACCCGATTGCCGCGAAAAATGAGCCGGTGTCAGCGCCGCCGGGACCAACGGCACCTCGAAATTGCCGCCGCCGGCGAGCAGCGTCGGCGCCACGTGCACTCCTATCGGCATGCCCATGCGCTGCGACAGAGCACAGCCAATCTGTGTCGCGGAGGCCAATTCGTCGACCGACGAGACGTCCAAGAGGCCGATTCGCGCCGCGCTGTACAGCGGTCGGCTCTCGGGATCGCTGTCGATGATCACACAGCCCGATTCGAGCTCGTTGATGAGCCCCACGCTGCCCCACGTCTCGAACGCCCGGGGCATCCCGCCGCGCCCGAGCAGCACGGCGGTGCTCTGGTTGGAGACCAGCGCACCCGCCAGCGCCAAACAAGTTGCGATGCGCTCATCGACGCTGGCGCGATAGATTCCGGCGAGCGCGCTCAACAACGCCGGCTCGGCGGCCCCGGCCGCGCCGCGCACCAGTCGCACGCCTGCTGCGACCAGGCCACGCGCCAACGCCTGCCCGCCGGTCAACACAGCTCGAATTCTTTGCAAAATACCAGGTCGTCCGCACCGGCACTGAGATTGTGCGCGCGGCGATGCAGGGTCGTTGGCCACTCGTGCGCGCATGAGCTCTCGGCGGGGGGCGACGCGGCGACGAAATGGCCGCACTCCTCACAGCAAAAGCGCAGCACCACGCGCGTGCTCTCCTCGGCGAACCGCGCGGTTCTCGGTAGGCGCATTGCCGACGGAGAGTACCACGAAATAAGCGTCATTCGCCGCGTGCTATGGTCGTAGTAATGGCGTCGCCGTCCACAGAGCCCAAAAGCGGCGACCACCTCGTCCACTGCGTCCTGACCACACATAACCTACGGGTCGCCGCGGCCGTCACCACCTCGCTCGTCGGCGAAGCGGCCACCCGCCACGAGCTGTCGCCGATCGCGACCTGTGCGGTCGGGCGCGCGCTGACCTCGGGATTGCTTTTGGCCACCTTGGCCAAGGGCAAAGAGCGAGTCACGGTGCAGCTCCTCGGCAGCGGTCCTCTGGGCTCGATCACCGTCGATGCCACCAACGAGGGGGCGGTGCGCGGCTACGCACTGCACCCGCAGGCCGGCCCGCCGGTGGGCAGCGGACGTGTGCGCGTCGCCGATGCGCTGGGTCGCGCCGGCGTGCTCAACGTGCTGCGCGACCTCGGATTGAAGGAGCTCTATCAGGGGCAGGTCGCGCTCACTACTGGCGAGGTCGACGAGGACGTCGAGACCTATCTGCGCCACTCCGAGCAGGTGCCGTCGGCGCTCGGCTGTGACGTGATCCTCGACGCCACCGGTCGCGTGCGCGCGGCGGGCGGGGTGCTGGTGCAGGCGCTGCCCGGCGTGGTCGGCGCGGACGGCGACTTCGATTCGGTGCGCGAGGCGCAACACGCGTTTCGCAGCGGCCGTCTGTACGAGCTCTTGGTGGCTGGTGAGTCGTCGGCCGAGACCATCGCCCGCCAGCTCTTCGGCGCCGAGTCGATCCAGCGCATCGGCGACGAGCGTAGCCTGCGCTTCGCCTGCCCATGCAATCAAGAGCGCATCCACGAGATGCTGGCGCTACTCGGGGTAGTCGATCTCGACGAGATGATCGCCGAGGGCAAGCCCACCGAGATTACCTGCAACTACTGCAACACCCACTATCAGGTGGCGCCGCCGGAGCTGGAGACGATTCGCTCGCGGGTGCGCGGTCCACGTCAGCAAAACTGATGTGTGCATTGGCGGTCCACGCCGAAGTCAAAAGCGCGCTCGACGCCGGAGCCGCGGTGGTCGCACTGGAATCGACGATCATCGCGCACGGCCTGCCCTGGCCGGACAACCTGGCCATCGCCCGCGCGCTCGAAGAGGAGGTGCGCCGCGCCGGGGCGGTGCCGGCGACCATCGCCGTTTTCGACGGTGCGCTGTGCATTGGGTGCAACGCCGACCAGATCGAGCAGTTGGCGCGCGAGCCGACGCGCTTCAAAAAGGCGGCTGCGTCGGATCTGGCGGCGCTGGTCGCAAGCGCAGGCAGTGGCGCAACGACCGTTTCGGCGACCGCGCTCCTGGCCGCGCGCGCCGGCATCTCGGTGTTCGCTACGGGCGGTATCGGCGGCGTGCATCGTGGCCACGACGATGACGTGTCTCAAGACCTTACGATCTTGTCGACGCAGCCGGTGGCCGTGGTCTCGGCCGGCGCCAAGGCGATCCTCGACCTGCCGCGCACGCTGGAGCGGCTGGAGACGTTGGGCGTTCCCGTGGTTGGCGTCGGCACCGACGAGTGGCCGGCGTTCTACACCGCATCGAGCGGGCTTCGCCTCGGGCAGCGCGTCGATTCCGCGGCGGCCGGCGCTCGGCTGGCGCGCGCCCACTTCGACCTCGGCTTGGGCGGGATTTTGTTCGCCAATCCGATTCCCGATGCCGACGCCCTGCCGGCCGAGCTGGTGCAAAGTCTGGTCGAAGAGGCGCTGGCACGCGCGCGCGCCGACGCCGTCTCGGGTAAGGCGCTGACGCCCTTTTTGCTGGCCCACCTGGCGACGCTGTCGGACGGAAAAACGCTGCGCGCCAACCGTGCATTGGCGCTCAACAACGCGCGCTTCGCCGGCGCGCTCGCGGTCGCGCTGGCCGGTCTGCAGTGACCACCCGCGCCAAGCAGGTCTTGACCGTGGCCGCCGCCGATCCCTCCGCGCCGGAGCTGCTCTTGGTCGCGCGACTGCGCATCGCGCACAGCGCCGCGGTCGAGCTGCTCGCATCGGGGGCGGTCTCGGTCAACGGCCGACGCAGCCATGCCGCGAGCCGTTTTTTGCCCGGGGATCGCGTCGTCGTCGCCTGCATGCCCGCCGATCGCGGCAGCGAGACGCCGCGCATCATTTTTTTGGACGACTGGCTGCTGGTGGTCGACAAACCGCACGGCTGGCTCACGCAACCCAGCCCGACCGACGCGCGGTCGCTCGACGCCTGGCTAGCACCGCTGCATCCGAGCGCGCGGCTGATCCATCGCATCGACAAAGAGACCTCCGGTTTGGTGCTCCTGTCTTTGCGCCCCGAGGCGCAGCGCCCGCTACAGCGGCTCCTCGCCGCCGGCCTCATGGTCCGTCGCTACACGGCGATCCTCGACGGCACGCTCCGCGGCCAGGGCGAGATCGACCTGCGCATCGCCCGCCATCCACGCGACACCACGCTGCGGCAGTGGCTGCCGGCCCGGGCGCCCGGCGGCCTTCCGGCGCGCACCAGCTACCAAGACGCGCAACCGCACGGCGAGGGGCACAGCCGCGTCGAGCTACGCCTGCACACGGGACGTACCCACCAGGCGCGGCTGCACCTGGCCGGGATTGGCCATCCCGTGGTCGGCGATGTCGCGTACGGCGGCTCGCCGGGCGCGCGCCTCTACCTGCACGCACGCCGGCTCGAGCTCGCACACCCCGCCGATGGACGTCTTCTGGCGGTCGATTCGCCGCTGCCCGAAGGGTTTGCGGCAGCCGTAGTACAACCCGAGCGCTGATGTTCTACGTTCTGTCGAAGCTGCTCGACTCGTTTGCTAGCCCGATTGGGCTCGGACTGTTGTTATTCGTTTTATTCTTTTATTTTCGTAAACGTAAACACGCCATATATTTGCTTTTTATTTGTTTTTTGACGATTTATCTTTTTTCATTGCCGATCGTTTCCAATGCGTTGTGGCGTGGTTTGGAAGCGTCCGCAGTCCGCCGTTCACCGCCAAGCCCTCCGTACGATGTGGTCGTCATCCTCGGCGGAATGATCGACGACGCTGCCTCGGCCTCGCGCGCGCACCCCGAGTACAACGAGAACATCGATCGGCTGATTCGCGGCGCCGACCTGCTCCGTCGCAACGACGCCCACGACGCCCTCCTGTCGGGCGACGGCGAGCATCCCGGGCGCGGCCCTGCCGAGGCCACGCAGCTGGCCGACCAACTCGTCGACTGGGGCATCGCCAAAGAGCGCCTGTACACCGAAACGCAAAGTCGCAACACGCACGAGAACGCCCTCTACGGCGCCGCGATCATCCGGCAGCACGGCTGGCAGCGCGTCCTGTTGGTCACCAGCGCCTTTCACATGCAGCGCGCGCTCGGCTGCTTCGCCAAGCAGGGCATCTTCCCCGACGCGGCCCCCGCCGATTTTCGCGGCGCCCACCTCGCGCTGGGCGGCGCCTTTTTTCTGCCGCGCGGCAGCGCCCTGGCCGACAGCAGCGGCGCGTGGCGCGAATTCGTCGGGCGCATCGTCTATCGCATCATGGGCTACTCCATCGCGGTTTGACGCCGTCCCGCGCAGCATGTTTCCTACGCCATGCGAAAACTCACAGCAGAACTAATCGGCACGTTCATCTTGGTGTTCGGCGGGTGCGGCAGTGCGGTTTTTGCCGCCGCGTTTCCGTCGGTGGGCATCGGCTTGCTCGGCGTGTCGTTGGCCTTCGGCCTGACCGTGCTGGGCTGCGCGTACACGCTGGGCTGGATCTCGGGCTGCCATCTAAACCCGGCGGTGACCATCGGCGTCGCGACCGCCGGACGGTTCGCCTGGAAGGAGGTCCCGGGCTACATCCTGGTCCAACTCGTCGGCGCAACCCTGGCCGCGGCAGTGCTCGTGTTCCTGCTCAAAGGGCAGCCCCAGGGCTACGACGCCTCGATCTCGGGCCTGGCGGCCAACGGCTACGGCGATCACTCGCCCGGCCACTACAGCATGGCGGCTGGCCTAGTCGCCGAGATGATCCTGACGTTCATTTTCTTGACCGTCATCCTGGGCGCGACGTCCAAAAAAGCGGTCGCGGGCTTCGCCGGCATTCCCATCGGCTTGACGCTCACACTCATTCACTTGGTCGGCATTCCGATCACCAATGTGTCGGTCAACCCGGCGCGCTCAACCGGCCCGGCGATTTTCGTCGGCGGCTGGGCACTGCAGCAGCTGTGGCTGTTCTGGGCCGCGCCCATCGCGGGTGCGGTCGTCGCTGGTTTGGTCGCGCGCTGGCTGCACGCCGAAGATGAGCCGCACGCCTCCAACGCCTGACCCGTGTGTTTCCTAGTGATATCCTGAGGCGGATGCCGGCCGCCAAAAAGACGAATCCGGACCATTTCGCTACCTTGATGAAGCAGTGTCAGCGGCCGCGCTGATAGCTCTCGATCAAGTCGCGAATTCGCCGCGCGTCGGCCTTGGAGTGACCGCGACTGGTCATCGGGTCGGTCCCGCCGCTCGACTCGATACGAATCTCCGCCCGGAGGATGCCGGACGTGATGTGCACCGACGCGATCTTGTGCATCGAGATCGTCTCTTCATCGCTGCCGAACAGGCGGCGCTTGGTACGCGTCACGCGGTCGGCGGTGACCTCGATGCGCGCGGGAAACCAAAAATTTCCCGAGCTCCAGCGACTGGCGACAAAGAGGTCCGCTTTGGCGAGGGCCGTGGTCATGATCGACAACGTACACCGGACAATGTCCGCGTGACGGACAACGTCGATCTAGGCGCGTCGGTCCGTCCCGCGTAGATCAGTACCGTTTCGCCGTGGCATCGTTCGTGCTCCTCCATCTTCGGTGCTGGCCAAGGTCGACTCCGCAACGATCGTCGGCATCGAGGCGCATCCCGTGTGCATCGAGGTCCACGTTGGCCTCGGGCTGCCGGGCTTCCATGTCGTCGGTCTCGGCGCGGGCGCAGCCCACGAGTGTGCGGTGCGGATCAAGGCAGCGCTGGCGCACGGCGGATGGAAGCTGCCAGCGCGCAAGATTACGATCAATCTAGCTCCGGCGGACCTGCGCAAAGAGGGCGCGTCGTTCGACCTGCCGATCGCAATGGGGATTTTAGCTGCACAAGGCGTCGTGCCGATCGATGCACTGTCGGGCGTGCTCATGCTCGGCGAGGTCGCGCTCGACGGGGTGCTTCGGCCAGTCGCCGGCGGGCTGCCGGTGGCGCTCTTGGCGCGACGGAGCTCGGCGCGCGTCTTGATTCTGCCGGTCCGCAGCGCAGGAGAAGCCGCGCTCGTCTCGGGCAGCCCGGTCCTGCAAGCGGCGACGCTCGCCGACGTGGTTGCGTTTTTGACCGGTCAGACACCGCTCGCTCCGCCGCTCTCGTGCGCCTCGACCGCCGCGTCAAGCGACGACCTCGACCTCTTGGACGTCCGCGGTCTGGCCCACGCGCGCCTTGCGCTGGAGATCGCAGCCGCCGGCGGGCACAGCCTGTTGCTGATCGGGCCCCCGGGCTCGGGCAAGAGCATGCTGGCGCGGCGCTTGCCGACCATCTTACCGCCGCTCGACGAAGAGGAGGCGCTCGAAACCAGCCTGGTTTATTCGGCCGCGCAGCTGCTCGATGGCTCCCGTCTCGTCGAACGGCGACCCTTTCGTTCGCCGCATCATGGGATCAGTCAAGCCGGGCTGGTTGGCGGCGGCAGCGTGCCGCGACCCGGCGAGATCAGCTTGGCGCACAACGGTGTTCTGTTTCTCGATGAGCTCTTGGAATTTCAGCGCGCGGTTCTCGATTCTTTGCGCCAGCCGCTCGAAGAGCGGACCGTGAGCATCGCGCGCGCCCGTATGTCGGTGCGCTTTCCGGCGTCGTTCGCGCTGGTGGCGGCGATGAACCCCTGTCCGTGTGGCTACGCCGGTTCGAGCGTGCGCGCCTGCGTCTGCGATGTCGGGCTGGTGCGGCGTTATCGCGCCCGGCTGTCGGGTCCGCTCGCCGATCGGCTCGACCTGCAGGTGCATGTGCCTCGCTTGACGTTCGACCAACTCGAACAGCAGAGCGCCGGCGAGAGCTCCGCGCGAGTCCAAGCGCGCGTTCTGGCGGCGCGCGCCCGACAGCGGGCTCGCCTGTGCGGCACCAAGTTGCACGCGAACGCCGAGCTCGGCGTGCGCGAGCTGCGCCGCCATTGTGCGCTCGACGCTCCGACGCTGGGCGTCCTGGGTGCGCTGGTCGAGCGGCGCCAGCTCAGCGCGCGTTCGACCCATCGCCTGCTGCGTGTCGCACGGACGATCGCTGATCTCGACGGGCGCGAGCGAATCTCACGACCAGATGTTTTGACCGCGTCGACGCTGCGCGCACTTGACGGTGAAAACTGAAATCAGGGACGACGACGACGACGACGAGGGATAAAGGAGCCGCACAGCGCGACGAGCAACGGGACAGCTTCGGCCGGCGCCGACGCTCCCATGTTACAGCCGCCCAGGACGCTGTCACCGCGCACGTGGGCGAGCACCACCGGCGGACCTCCCAGATCGGCGGGCGCGCCCGCATCGGGAAGCGCGGGCGAGGACATGTCGACCGGCAACGGCGAAGTCGCCAGATCATACGTGCGCGGCGGCTGCGACGGAGCCAGGTCTCCCCGCGCCAGATCGTGCGGCTGTGCCAGATCTCGCGACTGCGCCAGGTCCGACGGCGACGACAGGTCGGCCTGCGAAGCCAGATCCTGCGATGCCAGATCCTGCGACGATAGATCTTGCGCCGGCGGTAGGAAATCCGGCGGCGGTGCCAAGAGGTCCGGAGGCGGTGCCAAGAGGTCCGGAGGCGGTGGCAACAGATCCGGAAAGCAGCTCGGCGTAAACACGCATCCGACTGCCGGATCGCACGAGGCGATGTTACAGCTATCCGGCGCCACGCAGCGAACCGCCGCGCCCGGCACGCAAGCTCCCGACGAGCAGGCATCGCTGGCCGTGCAGCGATTGCCGGAGCTACACGAGGTGCCGTCAGGTGCGTAGCCCGGCGTCTGCGTCCCGGGCAAGTTCTGCACGACGCACTGACTGCCGGCGCATTGGCCAAACGTGATGCATGCCGCGGTACACGGCGTCCCGTCGGCGGCGCCACCACAGTCGGCGGTTGTGGCGTGCGCCACCAGCGGCAGCAAACCGACGACCCACGCCAAAGTCAGCGTAACGACACAGCGTTTCATGGCGCCTCCTTCCGCGAAAGCGCCGCAGCCGCCGACTCCGCCATCGGAGCCGGCTCGACGCTGGCGTCGGTAAAGAAGTGGACGCGGCGGTTCTCGTCCCGCGAAACACCGGCCCGCGACGGCACGAGCGGTTGCGCCTCACCAAAGCCCACCGGGCACAGGCGCCGCGGATCGACGCCGTGCGCCACCAGGAACTTGGCCAAGATGTTGGCGCGCTTGCGCGATAGCTGTAGATTCCAGCGCTTGGGGCCGGTCGCGTCTGCGTGCCCCTCGATCCACACCTTGGCCAGCGCGGGACGCCGCGCGATCGCCCGGGCCAGCTGCAAGAGCTCGGGGAAATAGCGGTGATGAATGCGCTGCCGATTGGTGTCGAAAAAAATCGGCTGCGACAGCTCGATGCGGCCCGCGCTGAGCGCGACATCCGGCTCATCGGCGTGAGCTTCCTCGACGAGCCCGGGCTCGACCTCGGGCGCGGGCGATGGCTCGACTTTGGCCACGGCAACGACCGGCGCAGGTGGCGCGCGCGGCGGCGGCGGGGTCGCCCGAACCAAGATCGCGTTGGGCGCGCGCGAGTGGCGGATCTCGACCGTGACGAGCGCGCGAAAGCGCGCCGCGCCGTACCCATCGACCAGCCCGACGCCAAAGACCCCGCTGACGCGCACCCCGCGGGCACCGCCGCCGAGCCCCGCCAGCATCTCGACGGGCGAGACCTGCCGTGCGCCAAACGCCGCGCCGAGCGCGGTGTCGCCATGCAGCTCGACCAGCGCGTCGATCCACGGCCGCGGTGTCACCGCGACGGCCAGCGAGCCGAATACTTCGTCGCCGACCGTGAGATCGACGTAGTGCCGCTCCTCGCGGACGCGCACGCCGACGTTGAGCCCTAAGTGGAACCACCCCGTGTCGACCTGCGCGGCGATGCGCGGCTCGAAAACCACCATGCCTTCACCAATGAACTTGCTGGTATTGCCGGTCGGCACGCGCAACCCGAGGTTCGCCACCAAGCCGAACGGTCCGCGATGAACCAGCTCGACCCTTGGCACGAGCCGCAAGTCGCCCAGGGCTCCACCTTCATCGAGCAGGACCGGCAGCGCGAGCCCGATTCCGACCCACCGACCGAGCTCGATCCCACCGAGGACTTCGAGAAACGAGCGCGCGCCGACCACGGTCTGGGTCGCCGCGCCGCGATCCAACGAAAGCGACGTGTCGTTCCAGCGGAACGCGGCCATCAGGTGCGCGGTCCAGGGGGCCACCGGACTCGCACCTTCGGTCGCGACAAAGTCGCTCGGCGCCGTGGCGAGCTGTAGGTGGTCGGGGGAAAAAGCCGTGCTGTTGGCGTATGCCGACTCGGCGAGCGTGGACGCTACGACGAAACAGACGACGTGTGAAAGTTGCCGGCTCACGTGACTGGGATCGGCAGCCGCCCATCAATCTTGAGCGCGCGTCGGTGTCCGGTTGCCGGATCGCGGCCGATTGCCGGACGCCCGCCCTGGCGCCACGCCGCTAACCTCGCGGCGGCTCGCCGTCGGGTCGCCGGCACGAGTCCTGCTCAAGGTCCGAGGCAGCAGCCGCTTCCAACACACTCTCGCCCAAAGGACCCCCATGACCGCAAAGTCCAAAGATCGTCTCAAGGCCGTTCTCGCTGCCGTCGCCGCGATCGAGAAGCAGTTCGGCAAGGGCGCGATCATGCCGCTTGACGGCGCCGACATCACCGACATCGAAGTCATCTCCACGGGATCTCTGTCGCTCGACGCCGCGCTCGGCGTGGGTGGATTGCCCAAAGGCCGCGTCGTCGAGATCTTCGGCCCCGAATCATCGGGCAAGACCACGCTCACGCTGCACGCCATCGCGCAGTGCCAAAAAGCCGGCGGGACGTGCGCATTTATCGACGCCGAGCACGCGTTCGACCCGGCCTATGCGCGCCGCCTCGGCGTGTCGCTCGACGAGCTGCTGGTCTCCCAGCCCGACTGCGGCGAACAGGCGCTGGAGATCGTCGACCAGCTGGTGCGCTCGGGCGCGGTCGATCTGATTGTGGTCGACTCGGTCGCGGCGCTCACGCCCAAGGCCGAGATCGAAGGCGAGATGGGGGACTCGCACATGGGATTGCAGGCGCGGCTGATGAGCCAAGCGCTGCGCAAGCTCACCGGCGTGACGCACAAGCAGAATGCGTCGGTGGTTTTCATCAATCAGCTGCGGCAAAAGATCGGCATCGTCTTCGGCAACCCCGAGACCACGCCGGGCGGTCAGGCGCTCAAGTTCTACGCCTCGGTGCGGCTCGACATTCGGCGCATCGCCCAGATCAAGCAGGGCGACCAAAACGTCGGCTCGCGGGTGCGCGTCAAGGTGGTCAAGAACAAGTGCGCCCCGCCGTTTCGCCAGGCCGAGTTCGAGGTGCTGTACGGGCAGGGCATTCATCAGCTGGCCGAGCTCATCGACCTGGGCGCGACGCATGGCCTTTTGGAGAAGAGCGGCGCCTGGTACATCCTCGACGGCGAGCGCATCGCTCAAGGGCGCGACAAGGCATGCGCGTTCCTCGGCGAGCATCCCGACGTTGCGGAGTCGTTGCGCGCGCGCTTGCTGTCGGCGCTGCGCGCTCTTCCGCCGGTCACTGCGCTGCCACCCAACGAAGCCACGGAAGAGGCCGCGTGATGGACCTCTACACCGTCTCTTTCGCGCTGGAATCGAACGCCGATCGCTCGTCCCCGCGACGGCTGGAGCGGCGGTTTGAGCTGCTCGACATCGTGCTCGGACGGGTCGCGCGGGCCTCGGCGCGGCCGGTCCTGGCGACCTCGGCAGGGTTTCTGCGTGTGGCCAACATCGACCTGCGCGATCAGGTCGCCGAGCGACTGGGCGCCGCGAGCCTGCGCCATCGCGTCGGGCTGATCGTCGGCATCGACGTTCTCGAGGACGAAGAGGTCACCCCGTGGGGGCCGCAGCCGGATAGCTACCTCTTGGCGCTCGACCGCGGCCGACCTTTGGTCTGGCCGCTTGGTCGCCACGATTCCTTGAACCGACCAGCGCCCCTCGCAGAGATCGACGGGTTGCGAATCGGCCTGGTAGTTTCACAGGATCTTTTCAATGGCGCCGAGAAGCGCGTGCTGGCCCAGCGCGCACCGCACGTCATCGTTGTGCCGACTCATACGCCGGTCACCGACCGCTGGGAGCACGCCCTGGCCAAGTGGTCGCGTGTGGCACCGGTGGTAATCGTCGATCCGCTGCTCGATATGGCTGGGCAGCGGCGGCGCAAGAGCGCGCCGGCGCCCGAGATCGCGCGACAGGTCATCTGCCAGACGCCCAGCTTCACGCTGTACCAACAGCTCCTCACCCATTCGCTGTCCGATACTGACGAGCGGGCGCAACGGCTGCTGTCGGCGCTGTGAATGTGCGGCCCCCGGGGAATCACGCGCGCTCCGACCTTGGCCGTCGCGTGCTACTCTCTTGGTCCGGTTGCGCGAGCAGCCGCTTGGGAGCGGGAGCCGGCCGCATGGATGTGCGCTGCGAGAAGTGCCAGACGGTCTACGAATTCGACGAATCGCAGGTCGGCGATCAGGGCGTGACCGTCAAGTGCACTCAGTGCGGCAACCTGTTCAAGGTCAAGCGCCGCACGACCACCGCCGAGATGCCGTACGGAGCGGCGACACGTGCGCCCAAGAATACCGACCGCGGTATCCCGATTGGGCCGCCTCCCGCCGAGCCGCCCGCGCGCGGCGACAGCGACTGGATGCTACGGCGGGCGTCGAACGGAAAAGTCTTTCGGTTTCGCGAAATCGCGTCGCTGCGGCAGCTGATCCTCGAGGGCAAGCTGGTGCGCGAGGACGAAGTGTCCCAGGACGGCGATAGCTGGCAGCTCCTGGGCGAAATCCAGGAGTTGGCGCACGACTTCATCTCGGTCACGGCGCGCGGCCCGCAAGCGGGTGTAACGCGCGCCATGGACGCGCTGGCCAACGCAGCGGCTCCTCGTCCGCCCGTGGCCGCCGCGCCGCTGCGCTCCACCGCGGCACCGCCGCCCAGCCCCAAAACGCGCGCGTCCGTGACCTCGCGCAACCCGACTTTTTCTCGCGAAGTACCCGACGAGCCCGAGCCCCCAAGGCGAGCCAGTCGGCCGTCGCCGTTCGGCGGCCCCGATGGGCCGAGCAGCATGGGCGCCGGGTTAGCCGATCACGACCACGAGCATGAATCGTTCGCGGACCGGCTGCCGCGACGCGGCAATACGCCGCTCATGCTCGGCGGTGCCGCGCTCGTCCTCGTCTTGATAGGTGGGGGATTGGCCTGGTGGCGGCACAGCACGGCCAACGAATCGCCGCATGTCATCGCGCAAGCCGAGGCGCTCTACGCCGCCGACACGGACGACGCGTTTCGCCAGGCCACGACGCTTTTACGGCAGGCCAGTCCGACAGGCCCCGAGCACCTCGCCGCGCTCACATTGATCGCGGACATCGAAGCGACGTGGGCGTTTCACCTGCGCGAAGATGCCCGCGGCTTGGAAGCGGCCGGCGGCGCGGCGGCGATGGCCGGGCGCACGTTACGCACCGAAGCCGATGTCCATATCGCGGATGCCAAGCGGGCGGCATCCGAAGCAATCGGAGTGAACGCCGACTCGCTGGAGGCCAATCGCGCCCTGGCCCACGTCAATACGGTCGGCGGCGCACCGGTCAACGAAGTCGAGCAGTCGCTCAAGCGCGCGCTCGACCAACGATCGGGCGACCCACAATCCGTGTACATCGGCGGCGTGCTGTCGTATCGCGAAGGCCGACTCGACGACGCTCGACTTCGTCTCAATCAGGCCAATCAGCTGCAGCTGGCGACCACCCAACGTCCGCTCGTGCGGGCCCTGTTTCTCGACGGCACCATCTTGGCGGCGCTGGGCCGTATGCCCGAAGCGCGGCAGTCGCTCAACGCCGTGCTTGCTGCCAGCCCGCAGCACGAGCGCGCCCGCACGCTGTTGCAGCTCCTCGACGCAGCGACCAAGGCGGCACCGGTCGCGTCACCGACCGTCGCGGCTACGAGTGTGCCGAGCCCGGTCGCAGCACCGGTCGCCGTCACCCCGGGTGGAGGGGCCAGCGGTTCGGGCGGCACTGAGCCGGCCGGCGACTATGGGCATCTCGTCGCGACGGCGGATCGCGCGGCCGAAAATGGGCACAGCGATCAGGCACGCAAGATGTACGACCGGGCGCTGGTGATGAATCCGCGCGGCCTCGAGGCCGTGACCGGGCTCGGTTACTGTGATCTCGACCAGGAGCGCTTCAGCTCGGCCGTCGATCGCTTTCGCCGCGCCCTGGAGATCGCCCCCGACCATGGCGAGGCCGTCATCGGCATGGCCGAGGCCTTCAAGGTCCGCGGCGACCGCGTCCAGGCGCTCGAGTTCTACAAGCGCTATTTGCGCACGCAGCCAGGTGGATCGAAGGCGGACATGGCGCAGAAAAATGTCCGCGACCTCGAACCGCACGGGTCGACATCGGAAACCACGACCACGCCGGTCGACGACAAAGGCCACGCGAACGGCCCCGCGACGACGGTGCAAACGGGCGGGGACAAGTTGCCGGTGCCGGCGGCGACGACAGACGAGCACAAAGCGACGGAACCGCCCAAGGCCGAGCCGGGTAAGTCGACCGATCCAGCCAAGCCGGAGCCGGCCAAGCCGGAGCCAGTAAAGCCGGAGCCGGTAAAGACCGAGCCGCAAAAAGCCGAACCGCCTGCCGACCCGGCGCTGCCGCATTTGCCAGCGAACTAAAAGGAGCTCTTTGCAATGAGTGCAAATAAACCGTCGAATGAGGAAGAAAAGTATTTCGCTAAGGAAGAGGCGGCGACCCGTCACCGCCTGGCCGTCGAGCACATGGCCAAGCTAGAGAAAGAGGCGAAAGAGACACTCCGCGCGCTCCATCACATGAAATGCCCCAAGTGCGGCTTCGACCTCGAGCACGTGAATTTTCGCGACGTCGGTATCGACCGCTGCTTTCACTGCCACGGGACGTTCCTGGAGGCCGGCGATCTGGAGCGGCTGGCCGGCAGCGAGCACGGCTTCCTGCAATCGATCTTGAGCTCGTTTCACCCCAAAAGTGGGTGAACGGGCTCGATCAACGCGGTAGCCAGTCCTCTAGCGTCGGATACGCTTCGTCCGCTCCGCATTCCATAAGCGCATCGACACCATAAGAGCCCGTTGCCACGCCCACGGCGCGAGCGCCTGCCGCATGCGCCGCGGCCACATCGAGTGGCGTGTCGCCGACCACAACCACGGCCGAGCGCGCCACCGTGCGGCCCAGGTGCGCCTTGGCCCGGCGAATCCCCGCCTCGACCAGGTCGGCACGCGCTGCCGCGTCGGACCCGAAGCCGCCGAACGCAAAGCGCTGCCACAGCGCGGCGCGCTCGAGCTTGAGGCGCGCCCCGACCTCGAGGTTTCCGGTGGCGACTCCGACCGCGATCTTGGCCCCGCTCAGCCAATCGAGCACCTGGTGCACGCCTGGAAGCACCTGCACTGAGACAGTACGCAGCTCCACCGCCAGCTCGATCGCGTACGCGTCAAACACCGCGCGGGCCTCGTCCGGAGTCGCGCGCCGGCCGCGACAGGCGAAAAAAACCTCGTCGAGAATCGCCGGATCGGTCTTGCCGTCGAGCCGTATGCCGTCGAGACCATCGGGCCGTCCAACGTGGATATGGCAGGCCCGCTCAAGGGCACGGCGGCCGGCGCCAGCGCTCGAGATGAGCGTCCCGTCGATGTCGAACAGGCAGACTTCGAACGTCATTGCGTGACGAGGAGACCCGCCCGTTTGGCCAACGCACGCAGGCAAAGCAGCAAGCTGGCGAGCGCATCGGCATCTTTGGGCAGAGACTCGGAGCGGTAGCTGACGGCGCGCTCGGGCCATACGCCCAGCCAACCCCAGACCGCGGCTGCCACCTCGTCACGGGCAGCATCGTCGAGCAGCCGGGCACCGAAATCCCGTCGGTCACGCTGCACGAAATTCGCGTCGAAGTCGACGTCCCCGGACGTGGCGGGCGGCCCGTCGGCGCGCGGTCCGAGCCGTGGTGTTCCGCGGCGCTCGAGCGTGAATTGCGGCTCTCGGACTGGCTCATCGCCGATCGAAATATCGACCCTCCGCACCACGCCGCCGCGCCGCTGCACATAGACCGCGATCACGCCGAGGTCGAAGAGCGCGAGCTCGAAGCCACGTCGCCCGCGCCTGTGCACTCCCACTGCGCCGACCACCGCCGCGCCGCGCCGCAGCATCTCGTCGAAGAGCGCGTCATCGAGTGGCGTTTCGTCGGGGCGAAGAGTGCCCTCGACGAGAGCCAGGACCCCGACCCCCGCCAGGAGAACCTGCACGGGAAGCTGCATGACGAATCCGCCCAGCCCAAAC
>JBBQIO010000007.1:0-17171 GCA_038325015.1 Polyangia bacterium | reverse complement strand
TCCCTGCGGCGGGCATCTTCGGTCTCGGTGCCGAACACGTTATCGCGCCGGATCAGGAGGTCGTCGTTGTCCTCGTCGCGCGGATTGGCGCGAAACGTCGACGTCTCGATGATTTTCGAGCCGAAAAAGATGTGCGCCAGCCGGAAGCGACGGCCGATGATCCGGCAGTTGCGAAACAGCGACTTGATCTCGGGCGGCGTGGCCGACGTGGCGATGTCGAAATCTTTGGGCTTGCGGCCGAGCAAGAGATCGCGAACGCAGCCGCCGACCAGATAGGCCTCGAACTTGGCCCGCGTCAGGCGCTGCACGACCTTGACGGCATCGGCGTCGATCAGCTCCGGCGGAATGGGCACGGGCGGTTAGGTAACACAACGATCTCCGTCGGGCAACCGGGGCCAACTCGGCGGTTGCGACGTAGTATGAGGCCGTGGAGGCGCCTCGGGAGGGACACTGGTTGGGCCGCTATCGGCTGATGCAAAGGGTGCATGAGCACGCCGGCGGAGCGCTGTGGCAGGCGAGCGAGCTCGTCGATGGTGTCGCGCGGTCGGTGGCGCTGCGGACGTTCGCGCCTGAGCCGACGCTGCGCGCCCGCTTACGCCGCACCATTGCGCTCGGGCACGCCAACGTCGTCGAGGTCAAGGAGCTGGGCGAGGCCGACGGGCGGCTTTACGTGGTGCGCCAGTGGGTGGCGGGCTGCGACGTGGAAAGGCTCCTCGAAGGGGTCGGGCGTGTTTCCTTGCGCCAGCTCCTGCTGGTCGCGATCGATGTCCTGCGCGGGCTCGAGCATGCCGCCAATGTCGTCGATGCCAATGGCCAGCCTGCCGGCCTGGCCCACGGGCGCGTGACGTCGCGCAACGTGTTGGTGTCGTTCGAAGGCGAGGTCAAGCTGACCGATTTTGGCCTGGCGGTCGGTAGCGACGGTTGGGCTGAAGATGCCGCAGCCGTGGCGCAGCTTTTGGCGCGTGCGCCGTCGCCGCCGCAAGGTTTGAGCGCTATCGTGGGGCGCGCCCGGCAGCCCGGGGGCTACGGCGCTCCGTCGGCGATGCGCGAAGACTTGGAGGGCTTTGCGCGACGCGAAGGGCAGCTGCTGTCGCCCGCCGAGCTGGGGCAGCTGACGCGCGATGTTGTGGCGCGGTCGAGCGCGCCCAAAGGGATTCAGGTGCCGGTGCCGGTGCGCGCGCCGCTGGTTCGCCCGTTCGATCAGGCGCTCGGTCTCGGGCTGGCCGCGCTTGCCGACCCGCTCGACGACGAGGTCGCTGCGACGACACCTGCGCCGCGCACGGTCGCGCTACAGCCGATTATTGCCGCGCCCGCGGAATCGCCCCGACCCGACAGAGCCGAGCCGCAACGGCCTGCCCGGCCTGCCCGGCGCTGGCCTCTGGCGCTCCTGGGCGGCGCCTCGTTTTGGCTGTTCGTCGGCATCGGGCTGTGGGCGCGACAGCATCATCCGCCCGTCGAGTCACTGCTGATCCCGTCGCCGTCATCGCTGCCGCTGGTCGCGCCAGCTCCGCCCGCTGCGCCTGCCCGGGTCGGGAAGCCCGCGCCGGCACCAGCGCCCAGAGAGGAAAAGGTGCGCCCGCTGCGCCCCGCGCATCTCAGCCTGACCTCCGACGTTGCCTGCGACGCGCTCATCGATGGTCGCTATATAGGCGAAACTCCGCTGCTCGGCATCGAGCTTGCGCCCGGCCCGCACATCGTCCGGCTGGAGAGTACGATGGCCGGCCTGCGCCTCATTCCCAAGGAGCAGACGGTCGACCTGATCGCCGGCCAGTCCAAGAACCTGCACATGGAGCTCCAATGAGCTTGCCTCCCCAGACGCGCGCACTCGGTCCCGACGAGCGACCGCTTGTCCGCCACGCCGAGCGCTACCGCCTGACGGTGCAAAATGATCCCACCGGCAAACACAACGGCGAATCCATCGAGGGCGCCGCCGCCACCCTCCGCATCGGCTCCAAAGAGGGCAACTCGCTGCGCCTGCAAAACGAAACCGTCTCGCGCTACCAGTTCGAGATCGAGCCCTCACCGAACGGCTTTCTCCTGCGCGATCTGGGCTCGACCAACGGCACATTCGTCGACGGCTATCGGGTGCGCGAGATCTGGCTGCCGCGCCGCGCGACCATCAAGGCCGGCGACGTGGCGCTGGCGTTCGAGGCGCTCGGTGAGGAGGTCGCCGTCGAGCTGTCGTCGAGCGAGCGATTCGGTGACGCGCTCGGCCGTTCGCCGGCGATGCGCGAAATTTTTGCCACGCTGGAAAAGGTCGCGGCGAGCGATCTGACGGTGCTGCTCGAAGGCGAAAGTGGCACCGGCAAAGAGCGGCTCGCCGAGGGGATTCATCTGCGCAGCCCACGCGCCAAGTCGCGCTTCGTGGTGTTCGATTGCGCGTCGGTGCCGGCGTCGTTGATGGAGAGCGAGCTGTTGGGCCACGAGCGGGGCGCCTTCACGGGCGCCGATTCGCGGCGCATTGGGCGCTTCGAAGAGGCCGCCGGCGGGACCCTTTTTCTCGACGAGATCGGCGAGCTGCCGCTCGATCTGCAGCCCAAGCTCCTGCGCGTTCTGGAGCGCCGCGAGATTCGCCGCGTCGGTGGGACGCAGGTGATTCCCGTCGACGTGCGCGTGGTGGCGGCGACCAATCGCGACTTGCCACGCGAGGTCAATCGGGGCGCGTTTCGCGAGGATCTTTTTTATCGGCTGGCCGTGGTGCGCGTGCGCATCGCGCCGTTGCGCGAGCGCAAAGACGACATTCCGCTCCTGGTGGAGCACTTCGTTCGCGAGGCGCTCGACGGCGACGACGAGCAGACGCGCGCCGCCATGGCCGGCATCTCGCCGCAAAACATGCAGGGGCTCCTCAATCATCCCTGGCCGGGCAATGTCCGCGAGCTGCGCAACTTCATCGAACGCACGATGGTCATCTCGGGCGCGGTCTCGGCGCCCAACGAAAGTGAATCGCGACCGCTGCGCGCGTCAGATGCGGTCGGCAGCCCGCCGGCGGTTGATCTCGATCGCCCGTTCATCGAGGCGCGGCAGGAGCTGATGAATCGCTTCGAGCTGAGCTATCTCGAAGCGCAGCTAGAACGGCACGGCGGCAACATATCCCGCGCCGCCCGTGCCGCCGGCCTCGACCGGATGCACTTCAAACGGCTTTTGGCGCGTCACCAGCACGACGAGTGACCCGAAAAATCGTAGATGGGATGGGCCGCACCGTGCTCGTTCCGGGCGAGTCGCGGCGCGTCGTTTCGTTGGTGCCGTCGTTGACCGAGCTCTTGTTCGAGCTCGGTGCCGGCGACCGCGTGGTCGGCGTCAGCGACTATTGCATCCACCCCGCCGCGCAGCTGGCCGATGTTCCGCGCGTCGGCGGACAAAAAGATCCCGACCATTCGGTCCTGATCGCACTGATGCCGGATCTGGTGATTGTCGCCAAAGAGGAAAATCTGCGACGCGATGTCGAGCGGCTCGAGCGGGCCGGTGTGCCGGTCTACGCCACCGACGTCAAGACGGTCGACGAAGCGCTGCGGCTGCCCGAGGCCCTGGCGCTCGCCATCGGCGGAGTGTCGGCACATGAGCTTACCGAGCGCATGCAGGCCGGCGTGGATGACGCGCGCAGGACGGGTGCACAATTGTCGAACGTCGCGGCGGTCGCGCTGGTCTGGCGCGCGCCTCTGATTGCAGTGGGAGTGGACACCTACGCCAGCTCGGTCTTGGCCGTCTGTGGTGTGCGCAACGCAATTGCGCAGCTGCGCTATCCGAAGCTCGACGAAGCCGCTGTCCGCGCGCTCGCGCCGTCGCTGCTGGTGCTGCCGTCCGAGCCCTATCCGTTCACCGCGGCCGACGCCGCCGAGCTCGGGCAGCTCGCCCCGGCGCTGCTCGTCGACGGCACGCTGCTTTGCTGGTATGGTCCGCGGACCGCTCGGATCGCCGAGCTGGCGAGACAGCTTGGCACGTTCCTTTCGTAACCTACCCTCGATGATGCTTCCTGCGCGCTCACGTCGCGTTCGTTCCGCCGGCCTTGCGCTCGCCGCCACAATCTTTGCTGTCGCCATGGTCGCGATGGGCCCGGGCTGTTTCGCCCGTCGCCCGCTGTCCGCGCCGGTCGCACCCGCGGCCGTCAGCTGCGGCGGCGGTTGCTGCAAGGACACCGACTGCAAAGGCGCGCGCATCTGCGTCGCGCACGCGTGCGTCGATCCGTCACCGGCGGCGACCCCGAGCCCGGCACCGATTTCGCCGCTGGCACCGATTTTCCGATCCGACGCCGATGGCGGCGTCCTCGACTACACGCCCCCGCTGTCACGCGATCCGTCCCCCATGTTTCACGGTAACGCGCTCCACACCGGCGCGAGTCGCTTCGCCGCGCCCTTCACGCGACCCAAAGAGCAGTTTTCCACCGTTACCGAGGGCGCAATCGTCAGCTCGCCCGCGCTCGCCGCCGATGGCACCGCGATCTTCGGCTCGCACGACCACGCGATCTACGCGGTCAACAAGGACGGCACGCTGCGCTGGCGCCATCTCACCGGCGATCTGGTGTGGGCCTCGCCCGCGCTTAGCCCCGACGGCACGGTCGTCTATGTCGGCTCCGACGACGATCAGCTCTACGCACTCGACCTGACGACGGGCCAGGAGCGCTGGCATTTTTTGGCCGGCCCGTGCCGCACCTCGGTCGGGGTCGGACCTGAGCAGGTGCGCTGCGATGTCGACGGCGTAACGGTCGGAGCGGACGGCACCATCTACGCGTCGGCCGATGGCCTCTACGCGCTGGCCCCCGACGGCACGCTGCGCTGGAAGTTTTCGCCGGGCAACACCCACTGCGCCGACGCGGCGGCGGTCGGCCCCGATGGCACTGCGTATCTCGGCTGTCAGGACGACGCGATCTACGCGATCGATCGCAGTGGCAAAAAGCGCTGGGAATTTCGCACCGGCGACGACGTCGACGGTCCGCCCGTCCTGGGCCCCGACGGCACGCTCTATGTCGGCTCCGATGATCACAAGCTGTACGCGCTCGGTCCCGCCGGCGTCTTGCGCTGGGCGCTGGTGACCGGGGGCGCGATTCGCAGCTCACCGGCACTGGCCGCCGACGGCACCCTCTACGTTGGCTCGCTCGACGGGGCGCTCTACGCAGTCCGGCCCAACGGCCAGGTTGCGTTCACCTTCCGCAGCGCCGACCGCATCCTCGGCTCGCCGCTGGTCGACAAAAACGGTGTCGTCCTGTTCGGCTCCGAAGACGACCGCCTGTACGCGCTCGACCGCAGTGGTCGCCTGTTGTGGTCGGTCCTCCTCGACGGCGACATCGACTCCACCCCAGTGCTCGACGCCGCCGGCAGCCTGTACTTCGGCTCCGACGACAAGGCATTGCACGTACTACGATGACCAACGCGCTTTTCACCAACGACCAACCAAGGCACAGAAAGACTGCATGGCATTTGACAAAAAACAGATTCTAAAAGCACTTCGCTCCGGCCCCGGCGAGGGCCAGCGGCTTCACGAATTGGCGGTCCGCGTCGGCGCCAACGACAAAGAGCAGCACCGTCTGCCGAAGCTGATGTCGCAATTAATCGAAGAGGGGTTGGTCGAAAAGGCCGCCGGCTCGCGCTATCGATTCATTCCAGCTGAGGGCGCAGCGCCGGCCGTGGCAGCGACGAGTCCAAAAGAAAAGCCAGCGCCATCCGATGGCCGCGCGCGTCCCGGCGAGGCGCTCGGCAAGATCAAGATCCATCCCGCTGGCTACGGCTTTGTCGTGCGTGAGGATGGCGAAGAGGATGTCCATATCGGCGTCCGCTATCGCGGCCTGGCGATCGACGGCGATCGTGTGCGGCTGCGCGTCTGGACCGGCGATAGAGGCACCGAAGGGCGCGTCGAAGAGGTGGTCGAGCGCGGTCGCACCAAGCTCACCGGGACGCTGCGCTCGGCTGGCGATGGGCGCAAAGCGTTCGTCGAGCCCGACGATCCGCGCATTATAGCGACGTCGGGGCACGTGAGGTTGACCGGCGGGACGCGGCCAGCCAAAGGCGGCGAAGCGCGCGACGGTCAAGCGGTGGTCGTCGAGATTACGCACTACCCCGAAGTTCCGGACGAGCCGCTGAGCGGTCGCATCGTGCACGTCCTCGGCACGCCAGGCGAGCCGGCCACCGAGATCGCCAAGATTTTGATCAGCGCCGACATTCCGGACGAGCTGCCGGCCGACGTCATCGCTGAGGACCGAAGCACGCCATCGGTGGTCCGACCCGAGGATCTGAACGATCGTGTCGATCTGCGCGAGCACGCCTTTTTCACGATCGATCCCGAGACCGCGCGCGATTTCGACGACGCGGTGTGTGTCGAGCCGAGCACCAACGGCCGCACGCGGTTGTGGGTCGCGGTCGCCGACGTCTCGCACTACGTCCGGCCCGGCACGGCGATCGATCGCGAAGCCGAGGCGCGCGGCTGCTCGGTCTATCTGCCGAATCGCGCGATCTCGATGCTGCCCGAGGCGCTGTCGTCGGGAATCTGCTCGCTCAATCCGGCGGTCGATCGTTTGGCGATGGTCACGCGGCTCGAAGTGGCGGACGACGGGAGCGTGCATGAGCCCTACTTTTGCGCGGCGGTGATTCGCTCGCGCGCGCGCATGGATTACGCCAGCGTCGGAGCGGCGCTGGCCGGCGATCTGCGCGGCCCGCGAGCGAGCTACGAAGAGCACCTGCCCACTTTGCGGGCGATGGCCGAGCTTTCCACAAAGCTGCGCAAGCGACGGTCGGCGCGCGGCGCGCTCGACTTCGACCTGCCCGAGACCAAGATCATCCTCGACCAAGACGATCCCTTGCGGGTGCGCGATGTCGTTCAATCGCGGTCCAATCCCGAGATCAAGGGCGCATATCAGATGATCGAGGATTTCATGCTGGCCGCCAACGAGGCGGTCGCGGCCCATCTCGGCGGACGCGAGCGCGACGGAGTTTGGCGCGTGCACGACGTTCCGTCGGACGAGCGGCTCGGTCAGCTGTCCTCGCTCGCCGAGAGCTTCGGCATCCAGTTCAGCGTCGAAGATGGGCGCTCACCCAAGAAGCTGCGCGATTTTCTCGCCGGGCTCCCACAGCACGGACCGGGCGTGGCGCGGGCGCTCAATTCGCTCACGCTCCGCGCGCTCAAGCAGGCGCAGTACGATGTCGTCAACGTCGGCCACTTCGGCCTGGCGGCGTCCGACTATCTGCACTTCACGTCGCCGATTCGGCGTTACCCCGACCTCATCGATCACCGCCTGATGAAGGCGCTGTTGGCCGAAGACGGCATTGCCGCCGGCGGACCGCCACCCCCGGTGCCGACCCGCGTCGAGCTGGCCGAGATGGCGCAGCGCGCGTCGAGCCACGAGCGACGCGCCATGGAGGCCGAGCGCGAGGTCGTCGATCTGTATCGCGCGCTCTTCATGCGCGATCATATTGGGGACGAGTACGACGGCATCGTCTCGGCGGCGACCAGCTTCGGGCTGTTCGTGCAGGTGGAGGCGCCGTTCGTCGAAGGGTTGGTCAAGCTCGACCGCATCGGCGACGATTTTTACGAGCTCGACAAGGAGACCATGCGCCTGGTCGGGCGCCGCAGTGGACACGCCTTTTCACTCGGCGATCCGGTGCGCGTGCGAGTTGAGGACGCTTCGGTGGCGCGCCGTCAGATCGACTTTGCCCTGGTCACGAGCGCCGCCACGACGGCGGTCGCTGCATCAGGGATCACGCCGCGCTACGACGAACACTACGACCGCCCGGCCAAGTCGTCGCCGCCCAAGATGCACCGACCGGCGGCCCGGGCTCGCGCGCCCAAGGCGGAGGCCAAGCGGAAATCTCACGGCCAGCCCAAGAGCCGCGGCAAAGGCCCGTCCGACCCGCCGAAAAAAAGCAAAAACGGCGGCAAACCGGACAAACGCGGCGGCGGCGGATTTACACGCGGGCCAGCAAAGCGATAACATTCGCCGATGATCTTTGTGCGCTCGCTGACCGTCCTCATAACCTTTATGGTCGTTGCCCCCAGTTTTGCGCAGACCGACGCCGAGGATGCGACCAAGGCGCGCACCCTCTACAACAAGGGCATGGCGAACTTCCAGCTCGAGGAGTACGACGCCGCGATCGGCAAGTGGGAGGAGGGCTTCCGCATCAAGCCGGTGCCCGAATTTCTCTACAACATCGCGCAGGCCTATCGGCTGTCGCACCGCACCGACAAGGCGCTGGCGTTCTACCAAAAATATCTGCGCGTGAGCCCCAAGGCGACGAACCGGGACGAGGTCGAGCGCCACATGGCGGCGCTGGAAAAGATTCAGGGCGCCGAGCAGCGCGCCTCGACAGCGCGGCCGACCGACCCAATCGCGCCGCGCGGGACCGATCCGGCGAGCAACAACGTCGATCTCAGCGCCGGCCAGCCGGCCGTCAGTAGCACCACCGCCCCTGCGGCGGTCGCGCCCACCCAGGTCGCGTTGATAGTCACGCCGTCACCGGAGCGTCCGATCTACAAAAAGGGCTGGTTCTGGGGGGTGTTGGGTGGCGCGGTCGTCGTGGTCGCCGTCGCGGTTGTGGTTGGCGTCACCGTGGGGGGTGGCCGAGCGGGCGATTCGGCCCATTCATTCGCACCGCTACATTTTTAGTCTTTAGCCCTGAGTACCCGTTTCAATCGTGTGGAGATTAATATGCAGTATGTGATTATTTCCCGTTCTTGGTCGCTTCTTGGTTTCGCAGCGCTCGTGGCTTGTGCTGCGGGCTGCGGCGCGAGCAGCAAGGCCACCGACCCATGCGACGGCCAGCCTGGGGCGTGCATCGGTCTACGTGTCGAGGGCAGCGTATCGCCGCTCGACAAGCTGTCCATCTATGTCGGTGCACCAGTCAACGCGTCGATGGTGACCCCGATGAGCACCTTCACACTGCCGGCCAAAGTCGCGCTCATTTTGCCCGCCGGAACTACCGGAAGCGTCGCTGTGTCCGTCGACGGGTTAGACAAGGGCGTCGTCAAAGGGCAGGGCGGCGGCACCGTGATACTGAGCGCGCTCGGACGAGGGCAGCTCACGGTGACACTGACGGCTCCAGGGGGGGACCTAGGCATGCCCGAAGACCTGTCGTTGCGTGCTGACAGTGCGGCGGCTCCGGACCTCTTCCTCGATGGCGATGCGCTGGCGTGCAACCTTGAAGCGTGTGGCGGCAGCGGCGGGCCGATGAACGGCTGCTGCCCGGCCGGCTGCAACGCCAACAACGATCCCGACTGTCAGCCGGTGTGTGGCAACGGCGTCATCGAGGCCGGCGAGGTGTGCGACGACCACAATACGGCCAACGGTGACAGCTGCGATCCGACCTGCCGCTACACCAACTCAGTGATCACTCTGGCCGGCGTTCCCAACGGCAACAATGGCTTTGCCGACGGGACCGGCGCGGTGGCGCGCTTGAACGGCGCGGGAAACTTCCTGTATGGCGCCCTTGATGTGGCACCACTACAAGGCACCGCCGGCACCGCCTACTTTCTCGACCTCCAGACGCTGCGGGCGGTCGACCTCAGCACCAATACGGTGGCCGTTGTCGCCGGCGCTGTGGGCCAGGCCGGCCACGCCGATTCGGCCGCCGGCTCGCTTGGTCTGTTGAACAGCCCGTCGGCACTGGCCGTGACACCGAGCGGCCAGGTGTACATCAGCGAGAACGGCACCACGACGGGCACCGTCCTACGACTTTACAACGGCGGGACAGGCGCGCTGACCACAGCGCTGGGGCCAGGCAGCAACTGGCCGGGGCAAGTTCACGCCATGCACAGCTTCAGCGCCGGCACTCCTCCCGCCGACACGCATATGATGGTGCTCGACGCCAACGGCCTCGAAGACTGGGACCTGACCGCCGCCACAACCAGCAGTCTCCTGGCCGGCGCTGCCGTCGCTGGCTGCACCGACGTGGCCTACGACCCGGCCAACAGCACCTTCTATTTGACCTGCACGACGAAGGTGGCGTCGGCCGTCAAGAACGCATTGACCCTAACTACGGTCGGCGGCAACGGGACTGCCGCATGCACGAACGGCTCTCCGGGTAACGTTAAAGCGGCCGACTCGATTGCCTACCTCGGCGGCCAACTGCTATTCACCGATCGCTTCTGCGACTCGCTCGAAGGGCTGTCGGGCAGCACGATCACGACGGTGCTCGGCACCCTGGGCACCCAAGGCTCGACCGATAGTCCGTTCCTGTTCTACGACCCCTCGTATATCGCCCCCGCGCTGACCCCGAGCGGCAAGGTGCTCGTCCTCGACTCCGCGTCGCTGCGGACCATCACTCCGTCGCCAGCCGCGGGCGTGACCTCGGTCGGCATCGAGCCCTACAAAGGTCCGTTTGTCTTCACCGGCCCATTCACCTCGCTGCGCTTGGCAGGAGTCAGCGACCCGGCCGCGACCAACGACGGAATCGCCGCCTACTTTTTGGCCGACGACGGCACAACCTCGCTGTTCAAGGCCAACGCGAGCAACGGAACCTCGTCGAAGCTGGCCTCCTTCGCGACAGGCCACGACCCGTCGACCGTCACGCTGATCGGCACCACGCTATTTTTGTTGAGCGGTATCGATCAGGCGCTGCACAACCTACCGACGACCGGCGGCGCGGAGGCGAGCCCGCAGCCGCTGACCGGCGTGGCCGGCGTCGACTTCCAAGGCAACGCGACGACCGATTGGCCGACCCAAACCGCGGCGACGGCCAGCCTCTATGTCTTGGGCAGCTCGGGCCAGGTCCTGTACCGCGTGAGCCAGAGCGGATCGATTACGGTTTTGGCTGGCACCGCCGGCAGTAGCGGGACGCAAGACGGCACCGGCGCGGCGGCGCACATCGGCAACGGCATCGCCGTCGCCAGCGACGGTAAAACTGTGTTTTTTCTCGATGCGATTACAGCGGTCGGCAGCAATGGCGGTTTACTGCTGCGCGCAGTGGACATCTCCAGCGGTGTCTGCACGACGTTGGCCGGAGGTGCTACCGCCGGCCATGTGGACGGTCTAGGCGGAGTCGGCACCGCCACCCGATTGTCCGGTGCCCGAAGCTTGACCACCGACGGTGCGTCCGTGTTTATCGCCGACGCCGGCCAAGGCCCCTACTACACCGCCGGAAACCCCGCGTCGAGCGGCACCTACGCGTCCATCCGGCAATACGTTCTGGCGACGCGTCAGCTCAGCACCATGATTGGCGCACCCCTCAAATGGACGGTGCACAACGGCGTCGGCGTGCAGGCTTTCGTCAATCGTCCGACCACGCTGCTCTACAATTCGCTCGCCAAAGCGCTGCTGTTTTACGACGACGCCGAGGGGGTCCTGCAGGGCATCAACTAGCAACTTCCTCGACCCCCGACCGATACACCGTTACAACTGGGGGAGCGCCATGACCATCCGCGAGCAGCTAGAGCATGCTGAGCAGCAGACGCTGAGCCCGTATGCGCAGCTATCGTCGGCGTCCAAGGGGCGCGGGCGACCCGAGCCCGAGGATCCTTTGCGGCCGGTATTTCAGCGCGATCGCGATCGCATCCTGCACTCCAAGGCGTTTCGCCGGCTGGCCGGCAAGACGCAGGTATTCTTGGCTCCCGAGGGTGACCACTATCGGACGCGCATCACGCACACGCTCGAAGTGGCGCAGTTCGCCCGCTCGGTGGCGACCTATTTGATGCTCAATCAGACGCTGGTCGAGGCCATCGTCATGGGGCACGACCTCGGCCACACGCCGTTCGGCCACGCCGGCGAAAAGATCTTGGCGCGCCTTCTTCCCGAGGGCTTCCATCACGTCAAGCAGTCGCTGCGCGTCGTCGATCAGCTGGAGCGCGACGGCCAGGGGCTCAACCTGACGTTCGAGGTCCGGGACGGGATCCTCAAACACTCCAAAGGCAAGGGCGCCATCTTCAGCGACAACGCCAACCTGACGGCCATGACGCTGGAGGGGCAGATCGTGCGCATCGCCGACATCTGCGCCTACGTCAATCACGACTTCGACGACGCGGTGCGCGCCGGTTTGGTGACGCCGACGGAGCTGCCCGAGGTTGTCCAGACCACGCTCGGTCGGACCCACTCGGCCCGCATCGAGACGCTGATGCGCGCCATCGTCGAGGCTTCGCGCTTCGAAGAAAAGCGCATGATCCGCATGGACGAGGCGGCGCTCAAGGCGCTTTACGTCATGCGCGACTATCTGTACGAGCGCGTCTACGAAACCCCTGAGGTGAAGCTCGAGTTCGACAAAGCGCAGCGCATCTTGGAGGAGCTGTGGCAGCACTTCCACGCGCACGCCGACGAGTTTACCGCCAAGCATTGGCCCAAAGGTACCCGCCCCGAAGAGGGGCTCGATCGCGCGGTCGGCGATTTCTTGTGCGGCATGACCGACCGATATGCGATGCGCCTCTATCAAGAGCTGCGCCTGCCGCGCCCCTGGACGGTGTACTGAGCGTCGCAGCCGTCGGGTGAGCAGCTTTCGTGCTACGGACCGCGGAGAGCTACTTGCGGGCGTATTTTTTGGGATCTGCCGCGAACTGCGGCGCGCAGTCGGGACAGCAGAACGCGTAGCGTTTGCCCTCGTAAACGGTCTGCGCGGTCTTGGCTGTCACCGTGAAGTCTTCGCCCGTGACCGCGCATTTGGTCTTGGTGCCGACGGCCAGAAGCGGAGGATCGCCGGGCTTGGCGGCGGTCGCCGCAGCCACCGCCGGAGCCGCAACCGCGGTCGGCGCGATCGGCGCAGCGACAGCGACGGCCGGCACGACGACCGCGGCGCTCGTAGGGGCGGCGGAGCCATGGCAAGCAGCGACCGTGGCAAAAACAAAAAGAAGAGCTGTTTTCATGACCGCGTAAGGTAGCACGACCGATGGCCTTCGCCATCGTGCAGCTTCGCCCCACTGATTTCCGCTGCGCCGCACCGGCGCGCCTCACATGACGGTCGATTTTTCGTTGAATGAAAATCGATCTCGGCCCGCGGGGCGCCTTTCGCCGCGGGTACGGCCTCTGCACTACCACTCGACCATGCGGCGCCGAACGAAGACGCCGCCCAAACCCAGGTCATAGGAGACCCCCATGCGTATGATCAATCTCGCTCTGCTCGTTGGAATGCTGTCCGCCTCGGTCGCTCAGGCCGCCACTGCGCCCGCGTCGGCCAGCAAGCCCGCCGTCGTGCGCGCTCACAAGTCCAGCGCCAAGTTGGTGAAGGCCGACCCGGCCAAGACCGACTCGACCAAGACGGAGACCAAGACGGAGACCACCAAGGAAGTTGCTGACCCCGACGCCAAGCCGGTCACGACTAAGAAGCATGTCAAGAAGACCACCAAGACGAGCAGCGATTCGACGTCTGTGAAGACCGACGCGCCCGTCAAGTAACACTGTTCGCGACGATCGCAACTAGCTTGTGCGGGCTGTCCACGAGAGATCGCGGGCAGCCCGTTTTTATTTTGCGGAGCGTCGGAGCGGAACGCCAGAGTGCTAGTAGTCGTCGTTGCCGTCCCAGCGCCATTTGCCGCGCAGCAGATCTTCTTCTTTGGGGCGGCCTTCGCCGGGGCGCTTCTTGGCGTCGACGCGCTTTTCTGGGCGAGCCTGACGGCGGCGTTGCTCTTCTTTGTTGGTTTCTGCCGAAGCGATCGGCGCGGCAAAGCGCGGACGAAATCCCCCCGGACCGCCGGGGCCAGCGCCACCCGGACGATAGCCGCCACCCGCGGGCGGTCCCCCCGGACGAAAACCGCCCGGTGCGCCGCCTACGCCACCGCCGGGAGCCGGACCGCCAGGCCCCGACGGGCGCGGACGCGGCGCAGGGCGCGGTGCGCCGGGAACACGCTCTTGCGCCTTCTCGACGAAGATGCTGCGGCCTGAAAGCATCTGGCCATTCCACTGCGCGATCGCCGAATCGGCTTCGGCGTCGGTGGCCAGCTCCACGAAGGCGAACCCGCGTGGGCGCTGGGTCTCGCGATCGAGGGCGACGCGTACACTCTGCACGACGCGACCCGAGTCGGAAAACGCATCTCGCAGCTCTTGCTCAGTGGTCGAATAGTTCAAATTGCCGACGAACAACTTGGTACCCATACGGATTGTCTCGCGCTCCTTTTGCACAGGCCCTGAAAGTCGACGCCGTCGACATCGACGGCAACAGTGGAATTTGGCGGGAAGGCCTTCACGCCGCTTCTAGTCCTGAAGCTACAGGCTGCGCTACAGGTAGGCAAGTGCGAACTGCGCGCAATCTCCGTCTGTTTCGGGCGGGATCGGGGCCGGACCGGGGCGTGAATGGGGCGAATATTCGCTGGCGCCGGTACGTCAGTTGAGACCAATATAAAACGTCGAAAAAGGATTTTGCAGATGAACATGCGAACCCGCACGGTGCTCTGGGTCGTCGCCGTTGTGATTGGCCAAAGCAGCTGGGCGCTGGCCCAGGAGGGGAATGACTACGTTCAGCCCATCGGCAATCCAAACTATCCCGCGCCCTATACGCCGCCCGAGGCCGAAGGGGACGGTTACCAGCAAGACGGTTATGCGCCTGAGGGGGCCGACGATCAGGTGGCCGAGGACAACCAAGCGGCCGAGACCTACGACGACGGCTACGACCCGCAGGCCTACACGCAGTTCGAGGGCGCGCTGGCGCCCTACGGCGCGTGGAACGAAGATCCCAACTACGGTCGCGTGTGGACTCCCTCGGCAGCGGTCGTGGGCGGCGATTTTGTGCCGTACGGCGGCGGCGGTCGCTGGGTGCAGAGCGAGTACGGCTGGACCTGGGTGTCGGCGTGGGATTGGGGCTGGGCCCCGTTTCACTACGGGCGCTGGATCGCGTGCGCGTCCGGCTGGGGCTGGGTGCCAGGGCGCGTCTGGGGGCCGGGTTGGGTGGCGTGGCGATACGGCGGTGGGTATGCCGGCTGGGCGCCCTTGCCTCCTCGTGGCGTCCGCGTCGGTGCACCGTCGGCGCCGCGCAGCCCGTGGCGCTTCGTCGTCGGTACGCAGATCGGGGCGCCGCGGCCGGCGTTCCTACCGGCGCATGTCATTCCGTCGGTGTTCGGCCGTACGGCGGTGGTGACCAACACGCGCACGATGGCGGCAGGCGCGCTTCAAGTGCGCGTCAACGCCGGTCCGCCGGTGTCGACGTTTGGCGGTGCGATGCCGCTCCGAACGATTGCTCCGCAAGCGCTGCCACGGCTCAATATCCCGCCACGCGTCGGCACGGCCGTCGCCAGTCGACCGTGGGTGCGCGCCGGCATTTCGGCCAGCAGCGGCGGTTGGGGCGTACCGGTGCGTGCAGTGCCAATCAACAACTCGGGCTTCACGCCGCGCGCTGCGCCTCGACCACTGGCGCCGGGACCGGCGCGGCCGGCGCCGTTGCCGTATCGACCGGCCCCGACGCATTCGTACTACGCGCCGCAGGAGCAACCGGGGCCGCGGTCGACCGCGATTTCGGCGGGCCCGCGCTATGGGGCTTCGAGCTACATGCCGCGCTACAGCGCGTTCGCGACGCCGCGCCAGAGCGCCCCGGTCTACGCGGCGCCCGCGCCGCACTATTCGGCCCCCGCGCCCGCGCCCCACTATTCGGCACCGGCGCCCGCGCCGCACTATTCGGCACCGGCGCCGAGCTATTCAGCGCCGTCGCACGCGACGGGCGGCGGCCATCACCGCTAGCTGCACGGTATAAGTCCTCAGGGATTGAGGATCGACATCTCCACCAGACGCGCCATCGCCTCACGATAAGGATAGACGCGGCCGCGCCGCTCCGCCGCCGCTGCCGCCCGATAGTAGAGCTGTTGTGCGCGGGCCCGATCGCGCGGCACGATCAGCTCGGCGAGCTCATACATGGCCCCGTCGGAGATTCCGGCCACGTCGAGCTGCACCGCCGCGTCGAAGCGGCTCTCGGCGCCAGCGCGATCGCCGAGGCGTAACGCCGCGTGCCCGCCTTCGAGCCGGGCGCGCGCTTTTTCCGCCACCCCGACGCCGGGGTGGATCGCGACGCGATCGCACAGCGTTTCGGCCCGGCGAAAGTCGCCACCCTGGCTCGCTTTGTTGGCGCGCAGCAGCGCATCGACCGGCGCAAAGCAGCCGCTCAAAGCCAAGGCTATGAGGGCGACACGGCGCGCGCTCATGTTAGCGTCGCCCCATGTCCAAGATCGATTTGGCGCTCAAAGACGACTTCCGGCGCGCGCGCGCCCGCGTCGAGCAGTACGGCATTCAGGTCTATATCGGCGACGTCATCGACCCCAACACCGGCACATTCGACGGCATGGAGATAGGCATCGACTACGCCAACGATCTGGAGATGTCGCTGTTCGTGCTCGTCCATCTGTTTGGCCACACGGTCCAATGGAATACCGTACCGGCGTATCGCTCGATCGACCAGCGCGTAAGACCGGGCGTCTCGGCCGAGATCATCGAAGAGGCGCGCAGCTACGAGCAGAACGCGTCGCGCTACGCGCTGCAGCTGTTTCACGAGGCCGGCGTTGCCCACCGCGATGCCTGGCTGAGTGACTGGTGGGCCTCGGACTGGAAGTATCTGTCGACCTACTATGCAACGGGCAAGCTGCCGACCTGGGCCGACTGTCGCTCGTTCGATCACACGCCGCTGACACCGCTGCCGATTCCAAAGTTCAAACCGGAAAGATTTCACCCGCGCTACGCGTTTTAGAAAAATCAGGCGGCGGCGTGGGGTCTAAGATGGTCAGGGAGCGTGAGCGATGACGATCCGGCAACGCTTCCGGATAAGGCGGTCGGCACAGCGGATCCACGTTCACGCGCGTGGCGGGGCGCGCCTCGACGCGATGCTCGATCTGGCCGATGAGGCTTCGCGCGCAGCGCCCATCGCCGAGGTGCTGCGCACGCTGTGTACCCGTATCGCCGCGATGCTCGAAGTCGACGTGTGCAGTATCTATCTGCGCGAGGCGCACGACGTGCACCAGGGCGGCGACCAGCTGGTGCTCGGCGCGACCTTCGGTTATCCGGACGACGCCGTCGGGCAGGTGCGCATGCGCATTGGCGAGGGTTTGACTGGGTTTGCCGTCGAATGTTTGCGGCCGGTGTCGGTCGCGCGCGCCACGTTCGATGCGCGCAACAAGCTGTTCCCCGGTCTCGACGAGGAGCGCTTTCCGTCGCTCTGTGCGCTACCGCTGGTCGATTCGGGACAAGCCATCGGGGCGCTGGTGATTCAGCGCAAGCTGGCTCGCGCCTTTACCGATCGCGAGGTCGTGCTGCTGGCCGCGGTGGCCTCGCCGGTGCTGTGGGCGATCGAGCGCGCTCG
>JBBQIO010000006.1:0-17564 GCA_038325015.1 Polyangia bacterium | reverse complement strand
GGTCGACGTCGAAACGGGCGAGCTCATGGGCGAGCTCTTCGAGCGGTAGCGAAGTTGTGGGGAGGGCAGGCTCGGGCGCGACGGCCGGAGCGGCCGCGGGCGGCGTCATAACAAAGGGCGAGACAATTTAGGACAATGAGGCATCGTGTCGCGCGCGAATCACTACGCGGCGGCGTCCAGCCGCAGCCACGCCGGCGTCGTGCGCACTTCGGTTGGGGGCGGTGCCGGCCGCCCTGAACGGCTGCTTTGCGCCTGGCCGGCGGCGCGGCGCAAAGCCCCGTAATGACGGAAAAGTACGGTCGAAGCGTGGAGTGGCAAAGGCTGCTCGCAGATGCGCTCGAAGGCGACCAGAAGCGCCTGCTCCGGGTCGCGGGTCTGTGTGCGGGACCCAGATCGGGTCAGCCAGCGGCGCAGCAGCGACCGGCGCGGTGCAGCGCTGACCGAGGTGCCCTCGGCGACGAGCGCCTGCAGCTCGGTAAGCATGGCGACGCGTGCCGGCGCGGCGATGGTCGCGCTCTGGGCGGCTTGGTGCCACTGGCGGCATCGTTCGATGAGCTCGGTCAGCGGCGGCAGCGACGTGCGTCGATGCGGGTTCGAAATCAGTTCAGAGTTGGGCTTCACGGCGACGGATCGAAGCAACGCGCATGCCACTTGGGTAGCCGCGGCACGCGGTGTGAACTACGGTGCGGCAATGGCGATTGACCCGTTGGCCGGCAAGCCCGCCCCTGCGTCCCTGTTGATCGACGTGAGCATCCTGGAATCCGCCTATTTTGCGATTCATCCCGAGCCGGACGAACCGCGGCAACGGGTCCAGTTCGGCACCAGCGGTCATCGCGGCCGACCCGTCGACGGGAGCTTCAATGAGGCGCACATCCTGGCGATCACGCAGGCGGTGTGCGAAGCGCGGCTGCGGGCCGGGATCACCGGGCCCTTGTTCATCGGCCGCGACTCGCATGCGGTCTCGCCACTCGCCGAACGGACCGCGCTCGAAGTCCTGGCTGCCAATGGCGTTGAGACGCGCCTCGCCGCGGCCAACGAGCTCACGCCGACGCCCACCGTGTCGCACGCGATCCTGACGTGGAATCGCGGGCGGACCGCGGGCTTGGCCGATGGCATCGTGGTCACGCCATCCCACAATCCGCCGAGCGACGGCGGCTTCAAGTACAACCCGCCCAACGGTGGCCCCGCGGACACCGACGTCACCTCGGCGATCGAAAAGCGCGCCAACGAAATCTTGGCGGCGCGTGGCGTGGGCGTGCGGCGCATGCCCTACGAGCGAGCGCGGCAGGCCGCGACCACTGCCGAGCACGACTACCTCGACGCGTATGTTCGCGATCTGGCCAATGTCGTCGATCTCGACGCGGTTCGCGGCGCCGGGCTGCGCATCGGGGTGGATCCGCTCGGTGGAGCATCAGTGCACTTTTGGCCGCGCATCGCCGAGCTGTACGGCCTCGATCTGACGGTCGTCAACCCGGTCGTCGATCCGCGCTTCGCCTTCATGACCGTCGATCATGACGGCAAGATTCGCATGGACTGTTCGAGCCCCTACGCGATGGTCCGGCTGGCCGAGCTCAAGGGCAGCTTCGACATCGCGTGCGCGGCCGACCCCGACGCCGACCGCCACGGCATCGTCACGCCGTCGAGCGGGCTGTTGCCGCCGAACCACTATCTGGCCGTCGCAATCGACTACCTCTTGACCCATCGCGATCGCTGGCCGACCACGGCCGCCGTCGGAAAAACCGTCGTATCGAGCGCGATCATCGATCGCGTCGTGGCCGCGCGCGGCCGCAAATTGTGGGAGGTGCCGGTCGGCTTCAAGTGGGTCGCGCCCGGCCTTTTCGACGGCTCGATCTGCTTTGGCGGAGAGGAGAGCGCCGGCGCCAGCCTGCTGCGCACCGACGGCAGCGTGTGGACCACCGACAAAGACGGGATCGCGCTCGGCCTTTTGGCCGCCGAGATCACGGCGCGCACCGGTCGCGATCCGGGGAGCGCCTATGCACAGCTGACTGCCGAGCTCGGTACGCCCAGCGCCACCCGCATCGATGTGCCGGCGTCTGCCCAAGAGCGTGCCGCGTTCAAGAAGCTCGACGGCCGGACCAAAGTCGACGGCGATCTGGCCGGCGCGCCGATCTTGCGTGTTGCGACGCGCGCCCCGGGCAACGACGCGCCCATCGGCGGCATCAAAGTGGAGACCAAAGACGGCTGGTTCGCGGCGCGCCCCTCGGGCACCGAGGACATCAGCAAGCTCTACGTCGAGAGCTGGCGGGGGGCCGAGCACCTCCTGCTCTTGATCACGGACGCGCAGCGCCTCCTCGCCGAGTTGCTCAAGTAAAACGCTCGCCGCGCCCGGACCGAGCGTATTGTCCCGGCCGCAATGACGGATCGCGCTCGGTATATGGTTGTGGTCGTCGGTGGGTTAGCTATCGCCGCGCTCCTGTGGCCGACCAGCGCGTCGGCTACCGTCGACACGGTCGTCGAGGGAACGGTGCAGGACGACCTCTTAGCACCCGTCGTAGGCGCCGAGATCGTGCTGCACGACGCCCACGGCACCACCGTCCGCAGCGCAATCACCGACGGCGCTGGTGCGTTCAGCTTGAGTGGCATCCCGTTCGGCGACTACACCGTCGAAGCGCACGCCAAGGGCAAGCTCGAAGATCACCGTCACATCACGGTCACGTCGGCCGCGCCGACCCACGTCGAGCTCTACTGCCTGGCGCCGCAAGCCGTGACCAACGTCGTCGAGGAATCGGCCGGCGTTCCGCTGCCGAGCCGGGCCACCGGCAGTGTCAGCACGCTCAGTCGCGAGACGCTCAAGACGCTGCCCAAGGGCGAAGATCGGCCGATCACCGAGGTCCTCGGCACGCAGCCGGGCTTCGTCGGCGACGCGTTCGGCAACGTCTACGCGCGCGGCAATCACGCCAACGTGCAGTATCAAATCGACGGCATTCCGATCCCCGATTCGGTCGGCAATCTGTTCGCGCAGGCCCTGCCGGTGCGGCTCATCGAGACCCTGGAGATCTTGACCGGCGGCATCCCCGCCGAGTTCGGCGATCGTCTGGCGGCGGTGGTCAACGTCACCACACGCCACGGCGGGGAGACCCCCGAGGGGCTGCTGCAGATGCGCTACGGCTCGTTTCAGACCATCGAGCCGAGTGGCTTCTATTCGCGCTCCTTCGCCGCTGGCAAGCTCGGCGTGTTTCTCGGTGGCAGCTATTCGCAGTCGCAGCGTGCGCTCGATCCTCCGTCGGTCTCTCCCATCCTGCACGACGACGGGCGCAACGGGCGCGCGTTTTTCCGGCTCGACTGGCGCAAAAGCGATCGCGACCGCTTCGAGATGTTCGGCAGCTACGCTTACAACTCGTTCCAGATTCCGATCGATCCGACAGTGGTGCCGCTCGACCCGTCGATGCCAGGGTTGGTTCGGCCGGTCGATCAGTACGGCAACGGATCGCCGGCGTTCGTGCCGCACGACACCAATGCCGTCGAGCGCGAGCAGGAGATTTTTGTCACTCTGTCGTGGGTTCGTCAGGTGACGGCGGCGCTGTCGACGCAGCTTGCGCCCTATTACAAGCTGTCCTACGGCGCGCTGTCGTCCGACCCGCTGCACGCGCTCGGGGCGCTGGCCGATCCCGGAGCGACGACCAGCGACGTGACGCGCTCGGCGAGCCACGCCGGCGCGGTGTTTCACCTGACCTACACCACCGGGCACCACTTGATCAAAGCCGGCGCGCAGCTCGACGGTCTGGTCGGCCAGACCGACTACACCGAGTACGTGCGCAACGACGCCGGCGGCGGAATCGACGCGTCGCAGGGAGGTCACGGCACCGACAAAACCAACGCGCTTTTGTCCGGCGCCTACGTACAAGATCGCTGGGATCACGGCCGTCTCGGCCTCAATGCCGGCCTGCGCTTCGACGAGCTCCATGTCGGCCTGTCGAGCGGCCGCAGCAACGATCAGTGGGGCCTGAGCCCGCGGTTGGGTGCGTCGTTCGCATTTACCCCCGCCCTCATCGGCCACGCCTTCGTCGGTGTGAACTGGCAGCCCCCGGCTCCGCTCGACGCCGGCAACGCGGCGCGGGTGCTCGGCGTGGTTCCGGTCGGGACCGACGTGCCGTACGACATCAAGGCCGAGACCGATGTCTACGGCGAGGCCGGGCTCGATTGGCGCGCCATCAAGGCGCTCAAGCTGCGGGTGACCGGCTGGGCGCGCTACGCCTACAACCAGCTCGACGACACCGCCATCGGCTCGACCAACCTCATCGCCAATTACAACTTCGAGCGCGGCCGCGCCGTCGGTGTCGAAGGCGACGTCCAGTTGGCGATCGGCTACTGGCTCAGCGCGTTCGGCAATCTGTCGTGGGAGATTGGGCAGGGGCAGGGCATCGCATCGGCCAAATATCTGTTCGACGCGACCGCGCTCGCCGATCATGCGTGGCAGACGCTCGACCACGTGCAGACGTTGACCGCCAACGTCGGCTTGACCGTGCGCGAAGCCGGCTTTTCCGGTACCGCGCTCTTGGCCTACGGCTCGGGCCTGCGCACGGGCCCGTCGAATCAAGAAAACGTTCCGGGTCACGCGCAGGTCGATGTGACGCTCGGCTATGCGTTCGAGAAGATCCCGCTCAAGCCGCGGCTCGCGGTCGACGTGATCAATCTGTTCGACGCCAAATATGCCTTCCGCATCGCCAACGGCGTCGTCGGCAGCTCCTACGGTGCGCCGCGTTCGGCCTTCGTGCGGCTATCGATTCCGCTGTCCAAAGGAGCGCAACCATGAAGTTGCTCTTGGTCGCCACGGCGCTCGGTTTTGCGCTCTTCGGCGTGGCCTGCTCGGCCGAGGACAGCGGGCCCTATCCGCCCGTGCAGAGGCTGGTGCAGTGCAGTGTAGATGCAGCGCCTGGCGACCCGTTGGCCTGCCCCGACATGGCGGCGACGGTCGACGGCGGCGTGGACGCGAGCTCTAGTGGGCTGTCCGGTTAATTCTGCGGGCTTTCGACAGCCGCCTCGACTCGCTCGCTGCGTTGCACTGCCCTCAAATACAGACAGTATTCGTCGGACAGTGCGCCCTTGCGCCCGAGCCGATCCGGCGGCCGCAAGCTCCACACAATTAACCGGACAGCACACTAGCGACTGAGCTGCGCTGAAAATCCCTGCTCCGCCGATTGACCGAACATGCGGTCGGCATTGACCAGCCAGGTCACGCCCTCGGAGCCGCACGCGGTGACCAGCTCCTGCCCAGCCTGCCTCCAGGTGCAGCGTTTGGCCCCTTTGATGCGCGTCGAGGTGCGTACCGACAGGCGCCCTTTGCCGAGGAAATCGAAGGTCTGCGAATGGTGGTCGCTGCTGGTCACCGTCCAGCGGGTGCCCTCAAGCTTGGCCTTGCTCACCACGGGAATGATCACCTGCGCCGGCGCGTGCTTTACGACTCGCCCTTGCAGCACCACGATGCGCTCGCGGACGGCTACGCCGTCGATGGCGTTGGGACGCTCTTCGAGATAGCGCTCGTAGTTCACTAAGGCCTCGGTGTAGCGCTCCAGGCGATCGAGGCAGCGCGCGATGTTGTAGTCGAACTCGGGCAGCGGCTTGACCTCTTGCGCGGCGCGGAATTCGCGGAGTGCGTGGGCGTAGTCGCCCTTTTGATAAAACACGGTCGCGCCCATGAAGCGGCGCTGCGCGATCTCGACGTCGGGATCGTCGGAGCGGCCGGCGAAGGCCGCGCTCGGCAACGAAGCGAGAAGCACCAAGGCACAAAGGGTCGCGTAGGGAGTGCGCACGATCTCTCTAGTCGGCGGTGCCACGAGGAACTTGAATCGATCTGGCGGCCTGCGCCTGGCGTATATGTGCGCAGTGGTCGCACCTGAAATCCTTTATGTCGACGATGCACTGGTGGTCGTCAACAAACCGTCGGGCGTCCTGGTCCATCGCGGCTGGGACGACGACGACGACGTGATGCTGTTTCGCGTGCGGGACGCGCTCGGACAGCATGTGTCGACCGTGCATCGACTCGACCGTGGCACCAGCGGCGCGCTGCTTTTTGCGCGCACGTCGTCGGCGCTGACCGCGCTCAACCAGGCGTTCGAAGCTGGCGCTGTCGACAAGCGCTATCTGGCACTGGTCCGGGGCGAGCCGCCCGAGTCGGGCGTCGTGGACCATCCGGTGGCGAAGAAGGAGTCAGGCGCGCGCGTTGCCGCGGTCACACACTTTACGCGCATCGCACGATCGCCGGTCGATCGCTGTTCGCTGGTCGAGGCCCGGCCCCAGACCGGCCGGCTCCATCAGATCCGGCGCCACATGAAGCACCTGCACCATCCGCTGATTGGCGACGTGAACTACGGATCGGGCGAGATCAACCGGCACTATCGCGCGCGCTACCAGCTGCATCGGTTGGCGCTGCACGCGCACCTGTTGGCCTTTGACCATCCTGTGACCGGGGAGCGCATCGTCGTGCGCGCACCACTTGCCGACGAGCTCGTCGCGGTGTTCACCGCACTCGGGCTGCCCACGGCGATTTGATCGTGAGTCGGCGTGGCCATTCGGATCTGCGCTGCGAGCGCTGCCGCATGTACAAGACGTTGTGTGTGTGTCCGCTCGTGCCGCGCCTGGCGACTCGCACGCGCGTCGTCCTCATCATTCACCGCGACGAGGTGCGCAAGCCGACCAACACCGGGCAGCTGGCGCTGCAGTGTCTGCCCAATAGCGAGCTCATCATTCGCGGGAACCGCGGCAATATCGGCGATCCCGATCGCTTCATCGTGCCGCCCGATACCCAGCCGGTGATTCTATTTCCGCATGAGTCGGCGACCCCGATCGACGCGTTCGTCGGCAGCGCGCAGCCCATCACGCTCATCGTCCCCGACGGGACCTGGCGGCAGGCCGGCAAGGTGCGCAATCGGATGCAGGGCCTGGCCGACGTGCCCTGCGTTTCGCTACCGCCAGATCGGCCGACGACCTATCGGCTGCGCACGGAGACGCACGTCGACGGATTGGCCACGCTCGAAGCCATCGCCCGTGCGCTCGGAATTCTCGAAGGGCCGGCGGTGCGCGCCGAGCTCGAGCGTGTGTTCAACGCCATGGTCGAGCGCACGCTCCGGCTGCGCGGCTGGCGCTGATGCTTTGCGGCCAATGATTCTGAGCTCCCGTCAATGCGCACCGAGGGTGCCGAGCACCGGGTAATCCTGGACAGGGCGCGACTTCTTTTGCACCCTCGACGCCCAATGGCTGCTGTGACCCTGGCCAAGCTGCGCGCGTTTGCCGTTACGCGCTCGCTCTTCAGCCCGACCGATCTGCTGACCGCGATTCGCCGACTCGGCTTCGTCCAGGCGGACCCGATTCGCTCGCCGGCGCGCGCGCAGGATCTGATCTTGCGCCATCGCGTGGCCGGCTATCACGCCGGTGACCTTGAGGCCGCCTATCCGACGTTGCCACTGGTCGAGGAGCTGCTTCACACGTACGGCTTTTTGCCGGTCGAGTCGCTGTCGCTCCTGCATCCGCGCAGCAAGAGTCGATTGTTTCAGGTCGAAACAAAGCATCCCCATCTGCGCCGCGCCATCTTGTCGCACCTCAAACGTCACGGCGTCGGTCATCCGCGCGACATCGATCGGTTGCTCGGCGGTGTTTCGGTCGTCAACGCCTGGGGCGGTAGCTCGGCGGCGACCACGCGCATGCTCGAAGCGCTGCACTACGAGGGCAGCCTGCGGGTCACGCGGCGCGATGCGGGCATCAAGATCTATGCGCTGGCCGAAAAGCGCGGGCGCGCGCTGTCGTCGGTGACGCGCGCGAAGAAATTGGTCGTGCTCCTGACCGGTCTGTATGCGCCGCTGTCGATTCAGAGCCTGCGTCGCATCCTGGCGTGGCTGAGCGAGCGGGCACCGTCCACGCATCCGCCGCGCACGCAGATTGAGCCGATGCTTTTGACCGGCGAGCTCGCGTCCGCCCGCATCGGCGAGACGACCTATGTCTGGCCAGCGGGCGAATCGCTCGACGACGCAGTGCCCGACGAGGTGCGCTTCTTGGCGCCCTTCGATCCGGTGGTGTGGGATCGCGCGCGGTTCGCGCAGCTGTGGGGCTGGGAGTATCGCTTCGAAGCCTACACACCGGCCCCCAAGCGGCAGTTTGGCTATTACGCGCTGCCGCTTCTGTGGCGTGATGTTGTGCTCGGCTGGGCCAATGTCACCGCGTCCGGCGGCGCAGTCGATATCGCACTCGGTTTTATCGGCAAGCGACCCCGTGATCTCGCTTTCAAAGTGGCGCTGGAACGCGAGAGCGAGCGAATGCGAATGTTTTTGCTTTAAGTTAAATAACTCGTTCTATAACGAATCCCGAATTGCTTGATTGGAGGATGATTATGCCTACGTCCCTGCAGCTCACCGGCCGCGCGTTTGAGCACGGCATGAAGGCCTACGGCGCGCAATATGTGAAGCCAGGCCTGACCACCAGCGCCGAGGCCGACGTTGCGATCGCTCTCGGCTGGCCGACGGTGCGCACGCTCGATCCACCGACCGGCTGGCAGGGAGACGTGCTCGAAGACAAGATCCTGAAACCCACGGATGGCACCGGCTACCCCGCCGACATGGCCGCGCGGCGCGTGCGCGCCCTGGCCGTGCTCCAAGTGCTCGGTGTTGGCCAGGTGAGCCCCGAAACCATCGAGGCGATGCAGGACAACACGCCCTTCACTGAAAAGACGGCGGCCAAATTCATCGTCGATCTTTTCAAGCGCGGCGACATGCGCGGGAGCCAGCGGGACATCTTGTTTCTGCTCGAAGCGTTGGTCGGCCCCGATGCAGTGCTGCTGGCGATCGCCGACGCCTTCGACGCCGCGGACGTCAAGACCCTCAACGCCTCCGGCCACGACCTTGCGCAGTGGGGCACGTGTGCCGGCTTCATCTTGCTGCGCGCGTCCCAGAAGGTTGGCGCCGCGGTGCGCCGCCGGTTCGACGCGGTCATCGCGCGCGGCATGAAGAAGCTCAAGGGGGCTGATGATTTGCTCGAGGGCGACTGTGTGACTGAGGCGCTCGACCACTCCGTCAACGGACACAAATCCAGCCCGGCCTCACACGAGCATGAGCTGTACCACCTCATCCTGTGGAGCGAGGCCACGCCCGCCGAGCTGGTGGCGGAGCTCAAAAAAGTGGAGGTGAACAGCTGGAGCCTGGTTGCCGAGCCGCGCCTGGTGTTGATCGGCGGCGACGAGGTCTTTGACTACTACGTAAAGCGCTGGACCCTGATCAAAGAGGCCGCGCGCCAGCGGGAGCTGGTCGAGCGTTTCGGTCTCTTCACCTCACCCCGTGTCCTGCCGCTGATGAAAGAGCTGGCCGCCAAATCCAAGGCCGCCAAGACCGCCACCGCCTGGCTCGCCGCGCGCGGCACTGCCAAACCCGCCGAGTCGAGTGCCTCACCGAAGAGCTCCGCGCCGGCTGCGAAGCCCGTTAAGCTGGCCGCGCTCGACCCCAAAAAGATCTTGGCGCAGCTCGACGCGGCGATGAAAGGGAACGACTGGCCCGATTTTTTTGCGCTCAACCCCGAGGATGAGTTTCACGGGCTCCGGGTGCTCGGTTTTCGCGAGGGCGCCGAGTGGGGCCTCGTGTTTGAACGCTTGACGGGTGACGAACCCGATGCCCTGGAAATTCGCCGCTGGCGCTTCGGCAGCAAGGTGGATCCGGGGGTTGATCTCGATCCGGAGCCGGTGTCCTTCTCTGCAAAGGGCAACACCATCACCGGCCCGCGAGGCGCGCTGCGCGTCACCAAAACAATGCTCGACGCCGGCACGGCCGAGGCCGTGCGGCGCCAGGGATCGCCCGCTTTTGCGACCCGGCTTCACAGCTATCACCGCCACTTCTCAGGAGGGTTTTGGCCGGCCGAGGCCGGCGCCGCCGAACGGGTGGGGCTATCCGAGCGGGCGCAGGTGATCGTTAACAGCGATGCTTTTGATCACCCCGTCGCACCGCTCGCGCCGAGCAAATCCAGCACGATGAAAACGTTGGCGGCGGCGATCGCCAAGGGTGACGGAACGCTCTTCGAGCCAGGCCAGCCGAATACGCGCCTCCAAGACCAGCCCGAGGACTAAAAATCGACAGGAGCCAACCCGTGACCACGCTCGTTCTTCACTATGCCGGCTGCAGCACGTGCAAAAAGGCGCTCGCCTGGCTCAAAGCGCACGACATTGCCGTCGAGCTGCGGCCGATCGTCGATCAGCCGCCGACCGAAGCCGAGCTGGCCCGCTGGATTCCGGCCAGCGCGCTCTCGGTGCGCCGTTGGCTCAATACCTCGGGCCTCAGCTATCGCGCGCTCGGCAAAGCGGCGGTCGACGCGATGAGCGAGGCCGAGCTGGTGACCCGATTGAGCCAGGACGGCAAGTTGGTTCGCCGTCCGGTTTTGATCGCGGGCCAGCGCGTGCTGGTCGGCTTCGACGAAAAAAATTACGCGGCGGTTTTTGCCCCATAACCGCCGCGCCGCGCAATGAACGCCAGATTGTGCGGCGTGACGGTGGGCGCGGTGAACGGCAGCAGCTTGGCGTCGTAGCCCGCGGTTTTTAGTCGCTGCACGCGTGCGCCGTCGATGAGCGCGGCGCTGAAGCGGTGGCGAATGGCCGGCTGATCGGGAAGCCCAAGCCGATTCGCCTCGGCCTGCGCTTGCTCCCAGCCGTCGATCTGCACGCCATAGCAGCACGGCGCGCACAGGATGAAACGTGCTCGCGCGTCGCAGGCCGCGCTCAGAACGCCATCGGTGGCGGCGCCGCACGCATGAAGCGCAACCACCAGATCGACCTCGGTCGGAATCAGCACATCGACGCCAAGCATGCCGGCGCGCAGCTCCAGCTCGATCGGGACATCGAGGTGCGCTGCCGCCTCGCGCACGCGCGATAGCCTTGTACTGCTGCGTTCGATCGCCACCACGCGCCGCCACCCGAGGAGCGCTGCTGCACACAGCCCGACATAGCCATGACCGGCCGCTGCGTCGACCAGCGTGCGCGGTTTGCCGCGCGGCGACGGTTGCGGCTGGAGGCGCTCGATGAGCGTCAGGAGATCGGTGACCTCCAATGCCTTTTTCCGATCTTCTTGGCGCAGCGATCCGCCGCCCAGATAGAGCCGGCCGAGCAGCGCCTCGACCGCTGCGACCTCGACCGCCATCACACCGGCTCGTAGAGCGTCACGCCGCGATGGATCGCCATGTTGATCTTATCGGGCACATGCCACTCGACCCGCGCCAGCACGTTCAAGCTGCCGAACGTCATCGTGGTGGTGGCGAACATCGGATAGGTCGACGGGTCATGGAGGATGGCGACGGCCCACGCGGTCATCGCCGGAGTCACCTCTTTTTGCGTCATCAATTTGTATCCGGCTGGAAACGCCGGGTTCTTGATATTCATGCAGCACTCGATCGACGCCGGGCCGGGACAGTGCCCGGCAAATGCGTGCTGGTCCGGCGGGGTACAGTCCGACGCCGCGATGCACTGTCCCACCGCGCCGCGGAAGCTGCACTGCGCGGTGCCGGCATCGCCCCCATCGAGGGCCGCCCTGGCATCTGCGATCGAGGCGTCCGACGGCACAGTCGCGAAGTCGACGGCCGCATCGGCCACGAGGCTCAGATCCTCGCGCGACACCGTTCCGCTGCAGGCGACGAGCGGGACGACGAGAAGCAAGGCGGCGCAACCACGCATTAGAGGTCCACTCTAGCAGGGGTTCTCGTAAGTCAGGCCACGGTTAAAACGTGCCGAGACATGCGTCAATATGCCGCATGTCCGGCGTGCACTGTTTCTGGCATACATCCCGTGTTCATACGTCTTAAGGGAGTCATGACCACAAATCGCGTCCGCTTAGTGCACACCAGTGATGTCGTCGAAGACACGCCGGAGTCGGCCCTACTCAATATTTTCCCCGAAGCCATCAACCCGCACGCGGATCACGTCGAGGCTGAATCATTGGCCTGGGCTCGACGCCAGGGTCTGTGCGATACCAACGTCGAGTACGCCCGCCTGGCCAAGATGCGCATCGGCCGACTGGCGGCGCGCGGCTTTCCCCGCGCCGGCCTAGAGGGGCTGCAGGTCGCCGCCGACTGGACGACGCTCTTTTGTCTACTCGACGACCGCATCGAAGTCGCGGCGATCGACATCTGTCAATTTGGCGACTACGTCTCGCAGCTGTCGACCGCGCTCAGAGCCGGCCGATCGCTGGGCGATCCGGCGACCAACGCGCTCGTCGATCTGCGCAATCGCATCACTGCGATCGCAGGCGCAGCGGTCACGCTCAAGTTCGCCGATGTGCTCGACAAGCTGTTTGCCGCGTTCATGTGGGAGCACCTGAATCGACAAAACGGTCTGCATCCGTCGCTGTCGTCGTTCGCCAAGATGCGCGCGACGACGGTGGGGCTGTATCCGCAGTTCGTCCTAGCGGCCGTCACCGACGGGATATGCCTGTCCGATGAGCTGCTCGGCGATCCGTCGCTGCGCGCCCTGATGCAGCACGTGTGCAACATCGTCGGCTTGACCAACGACCTGTTCACGTTCGACCGCGAGCTGGCGCAGGGCGAAGTGCACAACCAGGTCATCTTGCTGATCCATGAATGCGGCATGTCGCCCCAAGAGGCGCGCTACGCGGCGGTGCAGCAGCACAACGACAACCTGCGCGCGTTCGTCGCGTGTGACAAACAGCTGCGGGACGCCAAGGGCGAAGAGTTTGAGCGCCAGCGGTTTGTCGGCGTGTTGCGCTCCTGGATTCGCGGCCACCTCGATTGGGCCTACGAAACCGGCCGCTACGACATCCCGCTGAAGACCCGTTTCGCAGCCGAGATCTGATCGACCGCAGCGAGTTGACGGAAGAATTTGTGGAATTCGCACGGCCCGACGCTGTGGCCGGACGTGACCACGCTTCTTTAGCGGCCACTCGCCCCCAAGGTCAGCGCTGCCTCGACGCGCTCGCGCCAGTCCGACTCGGTCCCGAGCTGGGCCATGATCGAATAGATTCCGAATGGCAACCGGTGCAAGAAGAACAGCTCGCTCGACACGTCGGTGACGCCGCGGTTCGGGTTCTCCACGAACATCGTCCGCCACAGGCGGCGCAGGTAGTCGTGGTCGAAGCGGTAGACACCGCCGGTGCGCCAGGGCTCGCAGAGCACGCGCGCCATGTGGAGGTGATAGTCGAAGTCAGAAGCCTCGCAGCCTCGAAGCGAAGGAGCCCACGATGATCGGAATCCCGCTCGGCCTTCTCTACGGCAACGCCCTCGAGTGGGCGTCGCATCGCTACCTCTTGCACGGCTTCGGCAGGAAGAAGGGCACTTTCTGGGCGTTCCACTGGCACGAGCACCACCGCACCGCGCGCCGTCACGGGCACCACGATCCCGACTACCATCGCTCGCGGATCGGACTGCACGCGCAGGGCAAAGAGACGCTGGGGCTGGTGGTCGCGTGCCTCATGCACGTGCCGCTCTTTCCCATCGCGCCCTGGTTCGTCGCTGCGACGTGGGCCTACGGCATCCACAGCTACCGCGTCCACAAGCGCGCGCATCTCGATCCCGCGTGGGCCAAGAAGCACGTGCCGTGGCACTACGACCACCACATGGGACCCGACCAGGACATGAATTGGTGCACCGGGGCGCCGTGGTTCGATCAGCTCATGGGCACCCGCAGCCCGTACCTGGGTACCGAACGACAGCGCCGCGACGACGAGCGGGCAGAGCGCAGACAAGCGGCGGCATGATCGCGTAAAAACAAGTTTACCGTCGACAAGGGCGCGCGTTAGGAAGTGCGCTGGAGCTCGACTCCGTCGGTCTCCTGATCCGTACTGGTGAAAGATTCGGCGGCGGCACCCTCGACACCGGCGTGAGTCCTTCGCCGGCGCCGTCGACTTCACCGCGACGCTGGCCGGCGTCTACGAGGTCGACGTGCAGGCGCTCGCGCCGTCGTCCATCGAGCTCAAGATCACCGAGACCGTTGGCCCGCCGAGCAGCACTAAGATGCCCGTCACGCTGCCGTCAACGCGCTTCGCCACGAAGCGTTCGGGCGCGCTATCATCGGTGAGTGACGCCAGCCACCGCGCCCTTCGATGACACGCTCGGGCGTATCTTCGGCAAGTATCGGCTGGGCGGCGAGCTCGGTCGTGGTGGCATGGGTGTGGTCTATCGCGCACGCGATCAGCAGCTCCACCGCGACGTGGCGATCAAAGTTCTCGGGTCGCGGCTGCGCGGCGATGCCGACGCGATCGCGCGCTTTGGCCGTGAGGCGCGTGCGGCGGCTGCGCTGAATCACCCCAACGTTGCCGCGCTGTTCGAAGCGGGTGAGGCCGACGGGCAGCACTACCTCGTCTTCGAGCTGGTCGAGGGCGAGTCGCTGGCTACTCGGCTCGCGGAGGGACCTCTTGCCGAGGCCGAGGCACAAAGCATCTTGGAGCAGCTCGCCGCAGGTGTTGCGGCGGCGCACGCCGCGGGCGTGATTCATCGCGACCTCAAGCCATCGAACGTGATGTTGGGCGCGACCGTGAAGCTCCTCGACTTCGGCCTGGCCAAGCTGGCTGTTGAGGGGAGCTCTCGAGGGCCAGCGACGGAAAGCGGCGACGTCGCCGGAACGCCGGCTTATATGGCGCCCGAGCAATACGACAGCGTAGTGAGCGATCGGCGCGTCGATCTGTGGGCCATCGGAGCCATCGCTTACCACATGCTGACCGGGCGGCCACCGTTCGGTTGGCAGGCGTCGGAAATTGCGCGCGCCCTCCAGAGCGGACAGTCGCCGTCGCTGGCGGGCGCGGCTGTGTCACGCGATCTGGGAACGGTAATCCTGCAGTGCCTCGCGTTCGACCCGTCCCGACGGCCGACCTCGGTAGGCGCGTTGGTCGAGGAGCTGCAGCGCTGCCGACGGGGTGAGCCGATTTCGGCTCGGCGCGACAGCATGCTCTATCGCGTCGGTCGGCAATGGCGGCGACAGCGAGCCGCCCTTCTGGTTGCGCTGGTCGCGCTGGTCACCCTGGTCGCGACCGCGGGGTATGGGCTGTACATCCGTCATGGCGACGCGCAGCGCGCGCGGCTGCTGCACGAGCTCGGCGGACGAGGGCTACAGATTCGAACGATGCTGCGCCGGGCTCGCCTTTTGCCTCTGCACGACACTCGCCCAGAGCGGGCCGAGGTGGCGGCGCTGATGAAAGAGCTGGCCGACCAAATGCGGCGCGTCGGCCAAGAGGGGGACGGTCCCGGCAACGCCGCGCTCGGGCAGGGATGGGCCGCGCTGGGCGATCACCATCGCGCCCGTCCCTTTCTCGAAGCCGCGTGGGCGGCGGGCGAGCACGACCCGTCGGTGGCCGCGGCGCTCGGCCTCACGCTGGCCACGGTCTACGACGAAGAGATGGCCAAAGTGCGGGCCGTCGGCGGCGATCAGCGACGCCGTGCGCAGACAGAAGAGCTCGATCGCACGCTCCGCGACCCGGCCCTCTTTTACCTGGCCAGTGCCCCCGACGCCGCCGACACCACGCCGGACTACGTCGCTGCGCGCATCGCCCTCCTCGAGAAAAAGTACGACCGTGCGGTCGAGCTGGCCCATCGAGCCTTCGCTCGGTCGCAGTTGCTCTACGAAGCGGGCGAGCTCGAAGCCGAGGCCCTGTTCATCGAAGGCCGCAATCGCTGGAACGCGGACGACAAAAAGGGGGGCCGGGAGCTGTTCGCACGCTCTCGCGCCGTGGCCGATCGGGTGCTCGAGGTCGCGCGCAGCGACGAGCGCGCCTACACCGATGAGGCCGAGCGCAACCGCGAGTCGGTGTGGCTGTTCAGCACCATCGGCGAGCCGCCGGGTCCGCTGACCGAACGAGTGCGGGCAGAGCTCGGCAAGGCGCAGCAGGCCAACCCCGACAGCAGTTACGCGTACACCGATGAGGCCTATCTACTCATCACCGAGGCCAACGATGAGAGCAGCAGCAACCACGATCCGCGGGTCAAGCTGAAGCAGGCGCTGACCCTGGCCGAAACCGCGCGTCGGCTGTCGCCGAGCGACTACAAACCGCTGCGCGTTTTGGGCGACGCATACGCGATTCGCGCCAACTACGAGGCCGGGAACAACATCGATCCGCGTCCCGATTTTCGTGACGCAACCACGGCCTATCTGGCCTCGATGAAGCTGCGCCCCCATCCGGAAACCGAGATGGAGCTGGCCGACGCATACAGCGATCTGGCGATCTGGAAAAAGAGTCACGGAATTGCCTTCGATGAAGATCTGGGTCAGTCGATCACCGCCTTGCGGCGCGTGCTGACGACCGACTACGAATATCCGCCGCATCTGCAGCTGGGCTACGCGCTCCGCCTCAAGGCACTCGACCTGGCAACCAGCGGGCGCGACCCGCGTGCCACCTGGCAGGAGGCGCTGCGCGAGCTGGCGCGCGACCTGGAGCTCAACGGTGCGCGACCGGACCCGATGTGCTGGGAGGCGCTGGTGAACGCCGAGCGAGCGCTCTACGAAATTCGCACCGGAGGCTCGGCGGGCGGTTGGCTCGTCGCTGCCGAACAGGCGCTCGCCAAGGTCGCTACGTCGAAGTCACTCGACGTCGTGGTGGCCTCGACGTCGGTGCATTACAGCGAGGCGGTGGCTGCGCTGGCCGAACGCCGGGATCCGACCAAGTGGTTGCAGTCGATCCTGCACAGCAGCAACCCGGCACAAGACGTCTGTCTGATCCGTGCCCAGGCCGAGCTCGTGGGCGCGCGCACGCTCATCCGGCGGGGGGGGACTCCGCTCGCAGCTGCACTGCGCCGCGCGCTGGTCGCCGCCGAAGATGCGGTGGCGATCGATGGCAGCAGCGCCGGTCTCCTGGTTGCCGCTGAGGTGCATTGGCGAATGGCGGCGGGCCGCTTCGGCGATCCGTTGGCGCATTTGAGCGCGGCGCGAGGCCTCATCGTGCGCGCGCAGGGGGAGGGTGCGGGAACCGCCGAAATGCACTACCAGCGCTCGCTCGTCGAGCGCCAGGCAGCCAGCCTCGAGTCGAGCGCGCCCTCTGGCACAGAGCGGACGCGATTGGCGGATGCGGAGCTGGCGCAGGCGCGGAAGATGGATCCCCTGGTCGATGCGCTCGATGCGCGACTCACCAGCGCCGGGTTTTAGCGAGCCATTCACGCTCGAAGAGTCTGCTCCTCTTCATGACCGACTCGACGTGCAGCGATCCGTGGCCTCGGTCATCGTCATCGACGGAAACGAGCCTCAAACAAGGGGATCATGCCGATGTGCAGCGACAGTACACAGGCTGCCGGGAAGGTCACCAATAGCAAATCGCGGTCATGGCGAAGAGGATCTTGCGCGCGACCTCGTGGGCGCGACTCGCCACGGTTGAGCTAGAGCGGCCACGCAGTCGCGGATATACCGTCGCCGAGGTAAGCGGCGCTCGCGAGCGTTCAGCGCTCGATTGAGGGACGGCGCCGGGCCAAATTACGGCGAGGCGCTGATGGTCTTCGTCAGCACATCTCGTGCACTCGTCGGGCGACGGCCGAGCAGCTGCTCCAACGTGGGATCGATGGCGGCGAACTCGCCGTCACGGCTAGCGCGATAAAAACCAAGCAATAGGTCTACGACCGGAGCCGGCGCTCCGCGTGCCGCCATCTTCGCCCGC
>JBBQIO010000005.1:0-17626 GCA_038325015.1 Polyangia bacterium | reverse complement strand
CCTCAAGGGCTACCTCCCGAGCGGCGCACCGGCGGATCCGGGCGGCTGGACGCAGACCGTCCTCCTCGTGTGGCTGTTCGCGATGCGCATCATGATGGTCCTGTCGTCTGGCATCTCCTATCTGGTCAACGAAGCGATCGCAAAAGCGCGCTACGGCAACGTCCTCAAGATGAACTTCGAGCACCCGCTGACCGCGCTGGTGTGGCTGACGTCGGTCGTCTCGGTGGCCATGACCTACGTCGTCTCCTACTTCATGGTCCGCGATTTGGGCGACGGGCAGGTCTGGTGGCAGCTATCGTCGATCATCAGCTGCGGCACCTTGGCCGGCGCGATCATCCCCGAAGTCGTCAAGGTGTTCACCTCGACGGAGGCGGCGCACGTGCGTGAGGTCGTGACCGCGTCGCGCGAAGGCGGCGCCTCGCTCAACGTCCTGGCCGGGTTGACCGCGGGTAACTTCTCGGCGTTCTGGATGGGCCTGGTGATCGTCGCCTTGATGGGCGGCGCCTACTTCCTGTCGATGCTCGGCCTGAACGATCTTCTACCGGCGCTCACCGCTCCGATCTTTGCGTTCGGCCTGGTCGCCTTCGGCTTCCTCGGTATGGGCCCGGTTACCATCGCCGTCGACTCGTACGGGCCGGTCACCGACAACGCGCAGTCGGTGTACGAGCTCTCGATCATCGAGACGCTGCCGAACATCGCCGAGGAGCTCAAGAAGGACTTCGGCTTCGACGTCAACTTCGAGAAGGCCAAGCACTTCCTCGAGGAGAACGACGGCGCAGGCAACACGTTCAAGGCGACCGCCAAGCCGGTACTCATCGGCACCGCCGTCGTCGGCGCCACCACCATGATCTTTTCTATCATCGTCGCGCTCACCAACCACCTCGACCCGGCGATGCTCGGCAATCTGTCGCTCCTGCATCCGCCGTTTCTGCTCGGTCTCATCATGGGCGGCGCGGTCATCTACTGGTTCACCGGCGCGACGACGCAGGCGGTCTCGACCGGCGCCTACCGCGCGGTCGAGTTCATCAAGGCCAACATCAAGCTCGACGGTGCCGCCAAGGCGTCGATCGCCGACAGCAAAAAAGTCGTCGAGATCTGCACCCAGTATGCACAAAAGGGCATGGTCAACATCTTCTTGACGGTGTTCTGCTGCACGCTGGCGTTCGCCTGCGTGGAGTCGTTTTTCTTCATCGGCTACCTGATCTCGATCGCGCTGTTCGGGCTCTATCAGGCCTTCTTCATGGCCAACGCGGGCGGTGCCTGGGACAACGCAAAGAAGATCGTCGAGGTCGAGCTCAAGGAGAAGGGGACCGACCTGCACGCCGCGTGTGTCGTCGGCGATACCGTCGGCGATCCATTCAAGGACACGTCGTCAGTCGCGATGAACCCGGTCATCAAGTTCACCACGCTGTTCGGCCTGCTCGCGGTCCAGCTGGCGGTCACACTGCCGACGCAGACGCGCCTGATGCTCGCGGCCGTGTTCTTCGGCATCGCGCTGGTGTTCGTGCACCGCTCGTTCTACGGCATGCGCATCCACTCGGGTGATAAGGTCGCCCAGGCCGCCGAGCGTAAAGCCGCGTAACCCTCGCTCTGAGCTCACCCCGCCGCGCTCCCCTCGGCTCAGCTGCAAAATTCCGACGACTCGCCGTTGACCCTGTGCGGGGCTCCCCGCATTATCTTCCGCCATGGCCATGCCCATCGCTGACAAGAAGGTCGTTCTCATCGATTACACCCTGAAGAACGACACGGGGGACGTCATCGACTCGTCCGAAGGGGGCGAACCGCTGGCGTATATCCACGGTGCACAGCAGATCGTGCCCGGCCTGGAGCGGGAGCTCGTCGGGCTCGAAGCGGGGCAGACCAAGGACGTCGTCGTCGCGCCGGAAGATGGCTATGGCGTGCAGGATCCGCAGGGGATCTTCGGCGTGCCGCGCAACGCGTTTCCGCCGGACGCCAAGCTCAATGTCGGTGATTCGTTCCTCGGCGAAGACGAGTCGGGCGGCTCGGTGCCGGTGCGTGTGATCGAGCTGCGCGACGACATGATCATCGTCGACGCCAACCATCCCCTGGCGGGAGTCACGCTCCATTTCCACGTCGCGGTCCGCGAAGTTCGTGACGCCACCGAGGACGAGCTCACGCATGGCCATGCGCATGGCCCCGGCGGCGCCCACTAAGCACGCCCGCTCGCACGCACGCTGCGCGACGGGCTCAGCGCGGCTTACGTCCTCGCTTCCTCGGTCACATACGCGGCGTATGCTCCCTCGGGCGCTGCGGGCGCGCTCGCGCTGAGCGCGTCGCTCAGCGTGCTCCTGCAGCCCCTTTTGAGGTTGGGGGCATTTGGGGGACTGCTCGGCGCTTCGCGCCTTGCTGGTTTGGACCGCTCGGCGCTTCGCGCTTGCTTGGTTTGGGCTTGCTTGGCTTGGGCTTGCTTGGCTTGGGCTTGCTTGGCTTGGGCTTGCTTGGCTTGGGCTTGCTTGGCTTGGGCTTGCTTGGCTTGGGCTTGCTTGGCTTGGGCTTGCTTGCTTGGCTTTGGAGCGCTCGGCGCTTCGCGCTGGGCCCGATTAGCGGCCTGGTTTTAGGTGGTCGATTTTGTCTAGGCGTTTGGTCACCTCGGAATAGAGCGTGTCGACCTTTTCGTGCATGTGCGCGATCTGCATCTCGGCCTTGAGGTTGACGTCGTATTCGATGTCGCCTCGGACTTTGTCGCGCGCCGCCTGGCGGTTTTGACTGAGCAGCACGAATACACTCAGGATGATCGCTTCGAGCGAGACTACTAGCGTTAGGAAGCCGAACGGGAACGGATCGAAGTCGCCGAACGGAAACAGCCGGACGTTGAGTAAGATCCAGGTGGCAAAGGCGACGATGTGTAGCCCCAAGAACGGCAAGCTGCCCGAGAAGCTCGCGATCCAGTCGGCGACCTTCATAATCGAGGAGCGCTGGTCCTGCGCCTCTTCGTTCACGTTCCTGGTGGCGGCGTTGCGTAGAAGCATCGTGGTCTGCCGCATCCGGCGCCCGGTGGCGGCGAGCAGATCCATCGCGGCCGCGGGCTTGAGCCGAAACAGCTCGTCCAGATCGCCGCGGTCGATCTCCAGCGCTTCGACATCGCGCACCGCGAGTGCATTTGCAGTGCGCGGCCCCTCGTCGAGGAGCGAGATCTCACCGAAGAAGTCGCCGGCTTCGGGGCGCTCCAGAAACATGGTCTCGCCGGTCTTGGTCTTGACAGTGAGCTCGACCTCGCCGCTCTTGAGGACATACATGGCGTCGCCCGGATCGCCGAACTTGAAGATCGCTTCGCCTGCAGAAAAATGCACGACCTCGACGCGCTCGGCCAAGAGCGAGCGCTCCTCGTCGTCGAGCAGCGAGAAAAGTGGGATCTCGGCGAGCATCTGAGCGGCGGTCGGCATCGTATCAACACCATCGCTTGGGCGTACGCGGCGCGCAAGATCACATCCTTATCGCGCCACCTGCGCCATGCTCGTATGTCAAAAAGGGGGAAGGACTATGTTCGCCAGGTTGTCGCTGCTCACGCTACTCGTGCTTATGCCGCTTTTGCTCGACGGCTGTTTCGATGTCTCTTGCGAGGTGCCACACTGCACAACACAGACGTGCGCCCCGCCGAGCGGCGGAGCGTCCTACACGCTGTGCGTGGACAATCACAATTCGACGTTGGCGCACTACTACTTCGGCTCGTCGAGCTGCTCCTGCGAAGACTCTCGTTGCGGCGACTGCAAAGACCAGGTCAACCTGTACTGCGCAGGCAGCCGGCGGGACGACATGTCCGTCGACTTGAGCGCCGTGCCAACCGTCGACCTGGCCGTCGACCTGGCCGTCGACCTGAGCTCGACGCCCGCTGATCTGGTCGCCGACTAGAATAATCCCAGAGCTCAGTTGAGTTGAGGCGCGCGAGGGCGAGAATGACGAGACGATTAATTGCGCGGCGGGCGGCGCAGGACTTCACTGCCAGCGACAAGATCGTGCAGCGCACGCTGCGGCTGCCATCTTGCCGACCGTGAACGTCATGCGTTCGCCGCGATGAGTCCAATATTCGGCGCCGCCGAGCGCGCTCTACGCCAACAGGCCCCACGCCGACGCGACGGCCTCGGCGCGCCCTTCTCTCCGGAGCCTGTACAAGGGTGAGCCGACGATGACGCCCGACTGAGTGAGCTCAGCGTCGCCGCTGCGATCCGACACAGGCAGCGTCTCGCCGAGCGCCGACGCGGTGAGCTTGCCCTCGCGCATACGGCGTAGCACGTCCGATTTGAACCTGTTCTCGACGGGGATGGGCTCGGAAACGGGGCGGATATCTGCACGCCGTGATGGTATAACGCGCGGCCATGCGCTACTCGCGACTGCTGATCCCGACACTCAAAGAGGCGCCCGCCGAGGCGCAGGTCGTCTCGCACATTCTGCTCGTCCGCGGCGGCTACATTCGCAAGGTCGCCGCCGGCATCTACTCGCTCCTGCCGCTCGGCTTTCGCCTGGTGCAGAAGATCGAGGCCATCATCCGCCAGGAGTTGACGCGTGCCGGCGCTGCCGAGGTTCTCTTGCCGATGGTCCACCCCGCCGAGCTGTGGCAAGAGAGCGGCCGCTGGCAAAAATATGGGCCCGAGCTTCTGCGCATCAAGGATCGCAAGGGCGCCGACTTCGCGATGTCGCCCACGGCCGAAGAGGCGATGTGCGATCTGGTGCGGCGCGAGGTCAAATCGTACCGCCAGCTGCCGCTCACTCTGTTTCAGATTCAGGACAAGTTTCGCGACGAGATGCGACCGCGCGCCGGGCTGATGCGTGGTCGTGAGTTCATCATGAAAGATGCCTACTCGTTTCACACTACCGTCGAGGATGCGCACCGCGAGTACCAAAACATGTACGACGCCTACAGCCGGATTTTTGCTCGCTGCGGGCTTGATTTTCGTGCGGTCGAGGCCGACACCGGCGCGATTGGCGGCAACATGTCGCACGAGTTCCAGGTGCTCGCCGAGTCGGGCGAAGACGCGATCGTCTCGTGCGACCGCTGCAACTATGCGGCGAACGTCGAGAAGGCCGAGCTCAAGCGCACGGCCGGTGATCCGGCCCCGCCCAAGGCGCCGCTCGAAGAGATTCACACGCCCGGTGCGGGTGGAATCGTGGCCGTTGTGGCATTCCTTAAAAAGGTAAAAGAAGCAGATTTCGTAAAAACGCTGATTTACCTGGCTGACGGGCAGCCGCTCATCGCGCTGGTGCGCGGCGATCGCGCGGTCAACGAGCTCAAGCTCAAGGCGCTCTTGAAGGCCGAGACGCTGGAGCTGGCGTCGGATACCACGGTGCGCGAGGTGACCGGCGCCGAGGTCGGCTTTGCCGGCGCGCAAGGGCGTAACGTGCCGGTTTACGCCGATCTCGAAGTGGCGCAGATGGGCTGGGCGGTGACCGGCGCCAACAAGACCGACTATCACGTCAAAGGATTCAACCTCGGTCGCGACGTGCCCCAGGCCAAGCTGGTCGACCTGCGCACCGCGGCCGGTGGCGATGCGTGCGCGCGCTGCGCTGACGGGCACTACAAGGCGTTTCGCGGCATCGAGGTCGGCCACGTGTTTTTTCTCGGGACCAAATACTCCGCGCCGATGAAGTGCAATTTTCTCGACGCGGACGGCGTCGATAAGCCGATGGAGATGGGCTGCTACGGCATCGGCATTACGCGCATCGCGGCCGCGGCCATCGAGCAGAACCACGACGCCGACGGCATTCGCTGGCCGATGGGGCTGGCGCCGTTTGCTGTGCACATCGTGACCGCCGGCAAGGAGCCGGAGCTGGCCGAGGCCGCTGAGAAGATCGAGCGCGAGCTCGAAGCCGCGGGTATCGAAGTTCTGTACGACGATCGCGACGAGCGACCGGGCGCCAAGTTCAAAGACGCGGACCTGCTCGGCGCCCCACTGCGCGTGACGGTCGGCAAGCGCGGCCTGGCCGACGGCGCCGTCGAGCTCAAGGTGCGCGGTGAAAAGGAGCCGACGTTGGTGCCGCTCGCCGCGGTCGCAGCGCAGCTGATCGCGCGCGTGCAAAAAGAGCTGGCATGAGTGCCCAGGCAAAAAATCGCCTGATCGTCGCGCTCGATTTCGACGGAGCCGCCGCCGCGCTCGCGCTGGTCGACCGGCTGGGCGATGAGGTCGACCGCTACAAGGTCGGGCTCGAGCTGTTCGTCGCCGCCGGGCCGCCCCTGGTCGAGGCGCTGGTGGCGCGCAACAAACGCGTGTTCGTCGATCTCAAGCTGCACGACATTCCCGAGACGGTCGGGCGCGCCGCCGCGGCGATCGCTCGCTTGGGCGCCGACCTTTTGACGGTTCACGTAGAGGGCGGTGTCGAGATGATGCGCCGCGCGGTGGCGGCCGCGGGGCGAACCCGCGTTTTGGCGGTCACCGTTTTGACCAGTCTTTCGATCGACGATCTGCACGGCGATGGGATTGACCCGTCCCTGTCGACCGAGGCGCTGGTGCTCAGACGTGCGCGCCTGGCGCACCAGGCCGGATGTGCCGGCGTGATCTCTTCGCCGCTCGAGCTGCCAGCCTTGCGCGTCGCGTGGCCGAGCGACTTTTTGCTGGTGACGCCGGGTGTGCGACCGGCGATCGGGGCGCGCGCCGACGATCAAAAGCGCGTCGCGACGGCGAAGCAGGCGCGCCAGGACGGAGCGGACGCGATCGTTGTCGGGCGGCCGATTCGCGACGCCGCCGACCCGCTGGCGGTAGTCCGCGCCATGCTCGACGAGCTGGTCTGAATGCCGCGCATCATCTACGGAATCCATCCGGTGCAAGAGGCGCTGCGCGCTGGTCGGGTGCAGGCGCTGTTCGTCGAAGAGGGCGATTCGCCGCAGCTCAAGCCGGTGCGTCAGGCGGCGGCGGCAGCCGACATTACCGTCGAGGAGCGGACTCGTGCTGCACTCGATCTTCTGGCCGGCGGCGCCCTCCACCAAGGGGTGGTCGTGGTCTCGGGCGAGTATCCGTACGCGTCCCTCGAGCAGATCCTGGCCATTTCGCGAAAAGCCAGCCGGCCGGCGCTGATCCTGGTGCTCGACGGAGTGACCGATCCGCAGAATCTGGGCGCGCTGGTGCGCTCGGCCCACGTGCTCGGCGCCGACGGGGTGGTCCTGCCACGCGACCGTGCAGCCAGCGTGACGGCGACCGCGGTCAAGGCCTCGGCCGGCGCCACCGAGCACACGCCCATCGTGCAGGTGACCAACCTGGCGCGCGCGCTCGAAGAGATGAAAGAGGCCGGCCTGTGGGTAGTCGGTGCCGTAGCGCGCGGAGGCGAGCCGCCATGGCGCATCGATTTCAAGGCGCCTATCGCGCTGGTTCTCGGCGCCGAGGGCAAGGGCATCCGGCCGCTGGTGTTGCGCGGCTGCGACCTCTTGGTGCAGGTGCCGATGCTCGGCCGAGTGGCGTCGCTCAACGTGGCGGCAGCGGCGTCGTGTGTGTTGTACGAAGCGGCCCGCCAGCGGGCCTAATCCCCCGACGTTCGATCAGCGGGATCACGGCTTGATCGGCATCGGTACCGCCGACGGCGCCGCCACGATCTGGCGCGACGGAGTCGGCAGATGCCAGCCGGCCGGCGGCGCGAGCCGCTCGGCTTCGGGCGGGCCCCAGGTCCCCGGCGCATAGGTGTAGACCGGTGTCGCCGCACCTAGAATACCATCGACCACACGCCAATCGGCCTCGACACTGGCCTCGCTGGCGAAGAGCGACTGGTCCCCGTTGGACGCGTCTCCCAGGAGTCGCTCGTAGGGCACCATGCTGGCGCCTACCCCGCACGAAGGAATGAGCTCGATGCTCTCGCCGACCATCTTGTCGCCCGGCTTCTTGGTGCGCATTCCCAATGCAATGACCAGATCATGGTCGAGTCGGAAGCGGAGATAGTTGCAGCCCACCATCGGCTCGCCGAACGGTGAGCGCGGCGCCGCGCTCAGATTTACCACCACCTCGGTCGCGGTCGTCGGCAGGCATTTGCCACTGCGACTGGAGAAGGGCACCCCGGACCCCCCGGTAGAATCGCTCTGCAGCTTGGCGGCGAAGAAGGTCTCGACCACCGAGTCCTTGGCCACACCCGGCTCGTCGTGGTAGCCGGCAAACTGACCGCGCACGATGCTGTCGGCGTCGAGCGGCACGATCGCTTCGAGCGCGCGCGTTCGCTGCTCGCGCACGGATGCCCCGCGATCCGGCGGATCCATGGCCAGCGCGCCGACGACCATCAATAGGTGGTTCTGGAAGACGTCACGGATGGCTCCGTTGGCGTCGTAAAATGCGCCTCGCCCTTTGATGCCGAACTCCTCGGACATCGTGATCTCGACGCTGCTGATGTGGTCGCGGTTCCATAGCGGTTCGAGAAACGAGTTGGCGAAGCGGAAATAGACCAGGTTCTGCACCGGCTCTTTGCCGAGAAAATGGTCGATGCGGAAAATCGACTCTTCGGGCAACACTCCGAGTAGGTGCTTGTTGAGCTCCTGCGCCGACGCGAAGTCGTGACCGAACGGCTTTTCGATCACCACGCGCGCGTTGTCGGTCAGCCCCACCACCTGCAGCCCGTCGACCACCGTCTCGAACAGCTCGGGCGGGATCGCCAAGTAATGCAGCGGACGTTTGGCGGCGCCCAGCGCAGCCTTGAGCTTTTTGTACGTTTCTGGCTTGCGATAGTCGCCGCTGACGTAGCTCAAGCGGGAGCAGAGCTGATCGAACGTCGATCCGACGAGGTGATCGGTGGCCTGCAAGCTCTCCTGCACCCGCGTCTTGAGCTGCTCGAGGGTCCACGGATCGTAGGCCACGCCGATCACCGGCATGTTGAGGTGGCCGTGCGTCAAGAGCGCCGCCAGCGCCGGGAAGATCTGCTTGCGCGCCAGGTCGCCGGTGGCGCCGAAGACTACCAATGCGTCGGAGGGGTCGGGTCGGGTCATGGGGCGAGTGTTTCACCAACCTGGCGCCGGCGGATCGGAAAAACGCCATGCGCCACGAGCCGACGGTAAAGCAGGTAGAGCACGATGGTCAGGTTGGCGACCAGCAAAAGCACGTGCCAGAGCGAATAGCGCCGCGCCAAGGAAAAGATCTCCCACGGTAAGAGCGTGCCGGTCGCGATCACGATCAGCCAGGCGCTCCACCAAAAGCCGCGGCGCAGGCTCCAGCCTTCGAACGCCGAGAAGGCGGCGTCGAGTAGCAGTGCACACGAGGCGATCAACAGACTGCGCCGCGTGCTCACGGTGATCAGCTTTTCGGCGAGCTTCACGCTCCACGCTGCCGAGGCGTGCTCGCGCAGGTGCAGCGCGATGTTGTGCAGCGCATGAGCGAACCCCGCTGCAGCGGCGATAATCAGGCCGACCCCCAGGATCGCTTGCACCAGGGCTTTGACCAGCTTGTAGGTGGCGATGACGCGTTCGCCGGTGGGAGCGGACGAAGAGGTCATGACAGACGAACGTCAGGGCTGAGCGGGGTCAGGGTGGAGCCGCACCACCAGCGTCGGTAGCTTGGCGTGGCCGACGATGTATTCGGCGACGCTCCCGAGCACCAGCCGGCGCAATCCGGTATTGCCGACGGTCCCGACGACCAGCAGCTCGGGCGCCAGCTCTTCGGCGAGCACCAAGATCTCGGGCCCGGCGCTGCCTTCGAGGACGTGGCGCACGCCGCGGACCGAAAAGCGTGCCAGCGCCGCCTCCAGCCGCGCGTCCGCCGTGCTGTGCATTTCGTCGCCCAGCACAGGCATGAGATCCACGGCCGGAGCCACGGCCCCAGGCATGAACGGCATGCCCATCGGCGGCACCGGCACATGGACGCAATGCACGATGTGCAGCTCGGCTCTACGAAGCGCCGCTTCGGCGACCGCCATCTCGATGGTGGGAAAGGACGAATCGGAAAAATCGGTGGCCACCAGGACCCGGCCGCGATTGGCGGTCGCGCGCGCAACCAGGACCGGAGCCTGTGCATGGCGGACGAGGCGCTCGGCGGTGGTGCCGAACAGCCGGCCGACCAGGCTCTCGTTCTTGCCGCCGACCACCAGAAGCTCCGCGTCGAGCTTTTCGCTGAGCTGCACCAGGACCTCCTCGGCGACCCCCTCTTGGAGGACGACGTCGAACGATCCCGACGGTGCGCCGGTCAGCTCGCTGATCCGTGCGTCCAGCGCCGATAGCACGCGGCGTTTCTCCCCGACCGCGTCCAGGACGGGCGCATCGACCTGCGGAAACAGCAGGTTCATCCGCGCCGGGTTGGCCACCACGTGGCACACGACCAGGCGCTGTTTTCGCTCGACGCTGGCGCGAAAACCCTGCCGCACCGCCTCGTCGGCCGCCTCGCTCAGGTCGGTTCCTACCAAGATGACTCGTCGGACCATGGTCGGCGCTCCCAAAAGTGGCTCCGAGAGTACTGCAATCTGCGCGCGGTCAACGTTCAGCGTCGTCATTAACGGCTCCACGGTTGACTGCTCATCACATCCAATGGCCGCCGACTCCGGCGCCCATCCCTCCATCGCTGAAGATGGTGGGCCCGAGGTGCACGCGGTCGTCGACGACAAAGCGCAGCGGGCGCGGCAAGTGCGCCACCATCATTGTCGCCGCCGTGAACATGCCGATCCCCTCACTCAGGCCAGCTCCAGTTTGCGGCGGCGGCTCGAACAGCCGAAGCTGGTCGCGCTCACGCATAATCTGCAAAAGGTCGGCGCACGGCGGCGTCTGCACATAGGTGAACGCCGACGGGCCAGCCTGCGTCCTGAGCTGGCTCTCGTTGGGCACCATGGGCAGGTCACCGAGCGGAATCTCCGGGCCAAAATAGAGAATGTCGCGCTGCACGCGCAGCGAGTGAACTGCGACGAAGGTCGGCTGCTCGACCACCGGCAGCGGCGCCGGTGGATGGAGGGTCAGCGCGATCAGCTCGGCGCTCTTTTCGTGCGCCAGGCTGCCACCGAAGCGCACCTGACGCTCGGAGAGCGAAAGTGGATGCCGGGTAGGACGGCGCGCTTGGTGGTGCGAGCCGGCGGCGAGCGCCGGCCACCCCACGATGAGCACCAGGGCGGCAACAACGCTCGACGGAACACGCATGACGACGTCAATCGCATGGGGCATGCCAGCGTCAACGGCGCGGTCCAACTGACTTTTTTGGCGCCCGCTTGAGGCAGGAAGTCACGCCGAGACATTTTGCTGCGCCGAGCCCGACCCCGAAGGCGCGCGCGAGTTTGCTCGCATCGGAATGGCAGAGCCGCATTAAGTTCTTCCGAGCTGGGGCTGCCGTTCGCCCTCGACGGCCGACCGACGACGAGCGCTGCATCATCGTGGTACAGGGCGCGGTGGCAAAGCCGGTGCTACACTTGGTGCCGTGACGAGTCCTCGGTCGCTTGCGTTCGTCGGGCTAGCCGTCGTGATTTTCGGCGGTTGCGGGCGCAGTGACGCAAACGGTTTCGGGCCGCCGCCGCCGCCGCCGCCGCCGCCGCCGATCGATATGGCGCACGATATGGCGCACGACATGGCGCGCACGAGGTCGGCGGACCTGGCCACGGGCTCTGGCGATCTGGGTCGTCCGCATCGCGACCTGGCGCTTCCGATGGACGCCGCATCAAACAGCGACCTTGCCAGTGGGTCGTTTGACCTGGCCCCCGCCGACCTCGCCACACCGCCGCTCGATTTGTCGGTGGCGCTCGATTTGGCGGTGTCGCGTGATTTGGCGGTGTCGCGTGATTCGGCGCTGCCCCGTGATTTTGCAGTGCCGCGCGATCTGCGCTCGCCCGTCGACATGAGCGGGCCGTGCTCGGGCAACGGACAATGTCCGGCCGGCGACAGCTGCGATTGGCTCAACGGCACCTGCGTGCCCACGGTCAGCTGTGACCACGACCGCGACTGTCCGGCCGGCGACGCATGCGTCAGCCACACCTGCCTGCCGGTGCAGATTTGCATTCCGCTGCCGATTTTCCCCGCCTGCGGGGCTGGGCAACGCTGCGCGTTTCCCCCCGGCGCCTGCGTTCCGGTCGCCAATTGCGGGTCAGCCGGACCGTGCAGCGCCGCTGGTCAAACATGCGTCGACGGCTACTGCCAGCCCGACGGCTGCAGCAAAATGTCGGACTGCAACGACGGCTACGTCTGCACCGCGGGCCACTGTGTAGCGCCGCGCTTTTGCGGCCTGTTCGATCCCTGCCCGCGCCCGGCGGTGTGCCAGGCCCATGTGTGCACCGCGCCCTAAGCCAAATCGCCCGCTTTACGGCTCGACTGAAGAATGCTAAGCAGCGCTCAGCTTTCCATGCACCACCCAGCTCGATCGTTCGTCCTTGCCCTCGTCGTCGCCGCCGGCTGCGCCTCCCCCGTGCCGTCAATGGTTTCCGACCTGGCGGTGCCCGATCTGGCCAGCGCTGCGGATCTTGGTTTGGCCGATTTTTCGGTGCTCGACGGCGCCACGCCGGACGGCTCGCCTGTCGACAGCGGAGTCGACGCCGCAACCGTCGACCTCTTGCCCGAGCCCGAGTGCCGCATCGACCAAGACTGCCCACAGTCGCGCTCCTGCTGTGGCGGGGTGTGCGTCGACGAGCGCAGCGATCCCACCCATTGTTCGAGCTGCGCCAACCACTGTCCGGGCGCCTCGCCGAGCTGCTGCAACAGCGCGTGCACCAATGTGACCACCGACGTCGCCAACTGCGGACAATGTGGCCTGAGCTGTTCGACGCTGAACGGAACACCATCCTGCGGTGGCGGTCAGTGCAGCTGGGTGTGCACCGGCGCGACCGCGCACTGCATGGCGGGCAGCAACAGCGGCTGCGAGACGCCAACCGACACGCTCACCAATTGCGGCGGCTGTGGCAACGCCTGCAACGCGAGCGATGCCGCCAACGTCCGCTGCGACGGCACCAGCTGCCACTACACGTGCAATCCGGGCTACGCCGATTGCGTGACCACGGCGCCCAACCTCGGCGGCTGCTCGACCAACTTGTCGGCGGTCGGCGAAAAGCTGTGCGGCGGTTTGTGCGCGCCCCAGTCGAGCTGCTGCTCGACTGCCGACTGCACCGCTTTGCCCACACCGAGCGCGTGCTACTCGGCAAGCTGCGCGAACGCTGGAGGCAGCTGTAGCTATCCGAAAAACGTCGGATCGGTGGTGTGCAGCTCGACCTGCTGTAACGCGATCAACGGCTCGTGCAACGGCGATTGCACCCTGAGCTGCGCGCACGGCTACTGCGACACCGACGGCAGCCGCGCCAACGGCTGCGAGGCGCAGAGCAACACGACGAGCAGCTGCAGCGCCTGCGGCACGGTCTGCGATCCGAAAAAGACGGCGACCGGCGCGACCTGCAATGGCACCACGTGCCTGTACGGCGGCTGCACGGCCAACCATCAAAACTGCAACGGCGCGACCGCTCCCGACAGCGATGGCTGTGAGTGTCTCGGCACCGCCTGTTGCGCCGGTGGCGCGTGTCAATTCGGCCACGCCGACGGCGTCGGCGACGCGTTCTACGACTGCGTGGCGCTCAACACGCACAATTCGGCGCAGGCCATCGAGGCCGCTAAAGCGGCGACCGGGATTCCCGGCACCGTCAGCGCACCCGGCGAATGGTCGTGCAGCACGCAGTCGTCCAGCGGCAAGGGCAACGCGATCTGCAAGCAGGGCAGCAACAATTGCACCTGCTGGTACTACAGCTCGACGGGCAACGACACAGAGGTCGGGCACGTCTCGGTCAATAGCGCGAATAACACCTGTCTATGCTCCGATCCGAGCACCGATCCGACCTGGAGCTGAACCGCGAATCCGATTTCACTTTTCCGTCGGAGCGGTGTCTGCCGATCTCGTTATCAACCATTCCTTAGCTTGGAGGATTTCATGCGCAGCACGTTTGCAATGGCACTACTCACGCTGACGGCCGTCGTCGGCTGCAGCGGTAGCGGCACCAAAAAGAACCCGCCCGTCGACATGGCAGCGATGGATCTGTCGGTCGTAGACATGCCGGCCGTCGCCAACGACATGGTCCCGCTCGGCGATGCTGCACCCGGTGGCGATCTGGCCGCGGTCACCGCGGATACCGCGTGCACCGACGATGCGACCAACTATTGCGATCGCCTATCGAGGTGCAACCCGCGCGGCTTTTCCGCCAAGTACGACAATAACTGCGTCCCGCGACGCAAGCAGCTGTGCCTCAATGCCCTCGGCGCACCGGGTACCGCGTCGACGCCCAGCAGCGTCGAAGCGTGCGCGCAGACCTACCCGAGCTTTGCGTGCGCTGCGTTGGCCAACGGCGGGACGCCGGCGCCCTGTTTGCCGCGGGCTGGATCGTTGACCAACGGCACCCCATGCAATTTTTCGTCGCAGTGCGCGAGCACGTTCTGCGCAATCGGCACCTCGCCGTGCGGCTCCTGCCAGCCGATCACCAACCCGGGCGACGCCTGCGCCAACGGCGCTTGCTCGACGGGGCTGTACTGCTCGAAGATCACCTCGACCTGCGTCGCCCATGTGCTGCTCGGCCATCCATGTGAGAACGAGGTCGCCTGCGCCTACCAGCTGACCTGCGTCGGCGATTCGGCGCAAAACGGCGTCCTCGGCGTCTGCATGCAGAACGTCACCGCGCCGGGCGCGCCGTGCCTCGTTCCCAATCCGAGCCCTTCGCCCGGGCCGAGCCAGGCCGACTGCGATTCGTCGGTGGGGCTGTTTTGCTCGGGCTCCAAAGCCAACAACAAGGTGTGCGTGCCCACGACGTTCGTCTATCCCACGCCGTCACCGTCGCCGTCGTGCGGCGCGATGGCTGGTCCGAGCTACACCATCTGCGCGGGCGGCGCGCAGTGTTTGATCACCAAGCCCAAGCTGCAGACCGGCTACTGCGCCGGGCCAGCCCAGGATGGGGAGGCTTGCGCGACCGGCGGCGACATCGATTGCGTGGCGCCGGCCAAGTGCATCGGCGTCCAGGTCGACGGCGGCATCAACGGGACCTGCACCTTCCCGGGCGGGGCGCCATACTGCCAATAAGTAAACAGGTTGGAACTTTGGACCGAAAAGCTTATGGTTAAGGATAGGGCAGCAGAGTCAACGTAACGTACTCGTAGACGGTGAGGATAAGCCATGGCGACTGGAGCGCGGTTGTACGTAGGAAATTTGTCATTTCAGACTTCAGAGGACACGCTCCGCTCGGCGTTCGAGCAGGGGGGCCACAAGGTGATGGAAGTCAAGATCGTCACGGATCGTGACACCGGCCAGCCCCGCGGCTTCGCGTTCGTTGAGATGTCGAGCCCCGCCGATGCGCAGGCCGTGATGGCCGCGTGGGACGGGCAGCAGCTCGACGGACGTTCGCTGAAAGTCAATGAAGCCCAAGAGCGGACGGGCGGCGGCGGTGGCGGTGGTGGTGGCGGTGGCGGCCGTGGTGGTCGCGGTGGCGGCGGCGGTGGTGGCGGCGGCGGCCGAGGCGGCGGTGGCGGCGGCGATCGCGGCGGCCGTTACTAAACTGCACGCCTGAACGACCCTCCCCGACCGCGGCTTGCGCGGTCCGCAGCACCTCCCCCCAGGCTCGATTCGATCAGCCCCGTTTTTCTCACTCGAATACGCGGACGAATTCTCGCGGCGCTCTCTTCTTGCGCAGGCATCGCGTCTCGGCGCTCATCAGACAAACCGACAGAGCACTGCGTCGCTGACCGGTACGGTTGACGCCGGAGCGGTGCCACAGATGATTGTGAATCAAGAAGACCTCGCCGGCGCGCGCGGGCAACGGTCGAGCCCGCGACTCGGCCTGGCCCGCTTTGAGCACATCATCCGGGATGACCCCGCCTTGCGGAGTAACTAGCCCCTGGTGGTGTGTCCCGTCGACGACTTCGACGCAGCCGGCCTCTTGGGGACAGTCGTCGAGCGCGGTCCACAGCTGTAGCGTCGGTGCCCGATCCAGGCCCCAGAACACTCCGCCATCCTGGTGCCACGGCAGGTGCGTGCCGCCCTCCTTGCTCTTGGTGAAAAGCACGGCGCGATAAAGCGCGATCGGTCCGTCGATCATGGCGCGCGCGACGCGCTCAAAGAGTGGATTGGTAATCCACTGCCAGAAGAGCGGGTCGCGCTCGAGCTTTTCGATCTTGCGGTAGTCGTGCGACGGGCCTTGCCAGCCCTGTCCGAAGCTCAGGTCTTCGTAGCGGCCGCTCAGAGAGTCGCGCTGAAAAAACAGCCCCGCGTGGCCCACACGCTCGGCCATGAGATCGTCGATCCGGGCCCCGAGAGCGAGGGTGGTCTGACGCGTGGCGGCCACGCCCAGACGGGCGTAGCCATCGCGCGCGAACGAGGCGAGCGCTAAAGCGACATCGAAGCTGCCAGGGTCGGCGGTGAGCACGCGCCTAGATTCTGCGCTCCTATTGATCCGCTTTGGCGTTGTGCTTCGCGGCCTTGGTCTCGTCGCGGTTGGCCTTTTCCTGATGCTTCTGGGCGCCCGCCTCATTGCCGGCAGCGCTATCGCGCTCGGCTTTGTTCTCCTGCTTTTCGGCCTTGCGCTGATCTTTTTCTGCCTTGTGGGCTTGGCGGTCGGCATCGGCGAACGACGCCGCGCTCAGCGTCAGCAGCGACGCGGTGGTCAGGCCAACGAAAAAAGTCTTCAGGGTCATGCGGGCTCCTGGGGGAGGAATTGACAAGACGTGCATCTTGGCCGAGCTAGCCCGGAGCTGGCAAGAGGTCGTCAAGGCTTCGCAGTCAGCGCGAGTACGGTATTTTCGCCCAGCGAGTAGAGGTCTCCTGACGGCGCGACGGCCAACCCGCGCACCGTCGACAAACGCGCCGGCGCTGGGCCCAGCTTGACGCCGCGCACGCCGGCCACGCCTGCGATGGTTGTGCGCGCCCCGGTCGCGATGTCGTATTGGACGACGGTGGAGTTTTCTCCCCAGTACAGGTGGCCAAAGGCATCGCTGACCAGCGGCGGTACGAATGTGCCCCGCAGACTCTTGAGGAGGGTGGTGAGCGTTCCGTCGTCGCCCACGCGGTAAAGGCGAGCGGTGTCGAAGGAGTCGAAGGCGTAGATGGCTCCGCCGGAGCTCGCCACACCGACGAACGTGCGCTCGCTCGCCGTCGTCGTCAGCTTGGTGGCTATCCCCGAGGCCACATCGATTGAGCCAATTCCGACTGCGCGATAGCTATATTCCGGGTCGATTTCGGTGAAGACGAGCCGCTGGTTGGGCGCGTCATAGGCCAGCCCGCTCGAGCACCCCACAGGCAACGGCGAGGGCAAGGGTGTGACGCCGCCGTCCGCCAGATCAATGCGATCGATGCGATCGGCGCCGCCGAATTGGGCGTTGCACACGTACAGGGAGTGCTGCCCATCCCAGGCCAGGGTCGTTGGCGCGGAGCCCGCACCAGTGAGGACTGACGGTGCACTAGTGACCGCATCGATGCGCCACAGCGTACCCTTGTCGATGAGGTAAACCGCGTGATCGTCGGCAGCCAAAGCGCTGGGCCTGATAAACACGACCCCCTCTCGGCCCTGGGGCGGGCCGCTCTGGAGCCCAGCCCATAGCGTGGGCCCGGCATAGTCCGACGGGCTGACCCGGTCGAGCTCCAGCCCGGTGACACCCACGACTGCCAGCGGGCCGGTCCCTGCGCCGCTCACCCGACCGGGACGCCGCACCGAGTCGTGTTTTTTTTTTGGTCGCGGGTGGGGAAAAAAACAAAAAGGGCAGGGGGGGGGCCCGGCCCCGGGGGGGCCG
>JBBQIO010000004.1:0-19557 GCA_038325015.1 Polyangia bacterium | reverse complement strand
CGCCTCGCTCACCACAACGGCGCGGCGTGACGGCGACAGCTACGTCGTCAACGGTGCCAAGACCGTCATCACGTCGGGCGCGCGCGCCGACTTCGTGACCGCGGCGGTGCGCACTGGAGGTGCACAGCACGGTGGCATCTCGCTCCTCGTCATCGAGCGCGAGACACCCGGGTATGCAGTCGGGCGCACGCTCAAGAAGACCGGTTGGTGGGCCTCCGACACCGCCGAGCTGCACTTCGCCGATTGCCGCGTGCCGGTCGCCAACCTGGTCGGCGCGGAGAACGACGGATTCTCAGCCATCATGGTCAACTTCGCCTCGGAGCGGCTGTTCCTCGCCAGTCAGTGCGTGGCCATCGCCGAGCTGGCCTATCGCGAGTCCAAAGCCTATGCGCGCGAGCGTCACGCGTTCGCCAAGCCGCTCACCGGCTTTCAAGTGATTCGCCACAAGCTGGCCGACATGGTGTCGCGCATCGCGGCGGCGCGCGCTCTGACCGGCGAAGTCGCGATCCGTTTGGTGCGCGGCGAGGCGGTAACCGGTCTGGCGGCGATGGCGAAAAATCAGGCGACCGACATGTGCTCGTTGGTCTGCGATCAGGCGGTGCAGATCCACGGCGGCAATGGCTACATGCGGGAATACACCGTCGAGCGTCTGTATCGCGACGCGAGGCTGTACCCGATCGGCGGCGGAACCCGCGAAGTGATGAACGAAATCATCGCCAAGGTCGAGGGCTACTGACCCTGACGGTGACGTGACTGCCGTCGCTCGCCGTCTGTGACCCGCGCGCTACCGTTCGTGCTGATGACTGCGCTTCCGCTGCGCTGCCCGGCTTGCGACGACTCCGCCGATCGGAGCCAAGCCCACGCCAGCGACGGCGGCCGCGACCGTGGTGCCGCCAGGGATGGTGCTCGACCCGTACTGGTCACTGCACCTCGAGTCCGGCCAGTGCTACACGTTCGTAGCCACCGGCGATCCTCCGTCGAGCGGCTGTACGCGTACCTGTGGGACCCGAACGGCAAGCGCGTGACCGATCGGCAAGAGAGCTCGCCGGGCGTGACCATCGGCTACTGCGCTCAGCAACCAGGCGCCTATCATGTCCAGATCAAAGTTGCCGATGCGCACGGCCAATACCGGGCCGCGCTCAACAAACGCTAATCGACACAGCAACCAACCATGGGGGAGGCCGTCGGTGCCCGACGCCGCGGGGCTCGGAAACCTCTACAATTGAGTGCGAGAACATTGACAAGGCGCAATAACCTATTCTAGAAGCTAGGCGCATTCATGAATAACCGAGCTCCCAATCTGCTGCTCCGATCGTTGACCAGCATGCTCGTGCTGCTGGTGCTCGCAGCGCAGATCTGCTCCGTCGCCCACCTGGCCGCGGTTCGTCACGTGCGTTGTGCGGAGCATGGCGAGCTGATGGAAGTGGCGGGCGACGTCTCTGCCGCCGGCCTGTCGGAATCGCCGAAAAATAGCTCGACCGCGCTGCAACGCGATGTCGTCGCGCTACATGGTCACGACCACTGTGCGTTGGCCGCCTTTGCGTCGCAGCGCGTCGGCAACTCTGCCGCGGGCTCCGTGGCGACCAGCGGCGCTTTCGTACTTCCCGCCATTTTGCCGACCCAGCGACATGCCCCGCGCCGCAGTCTGGCGATTCTCCGCTTCGCTCCGAAAAGCTCTCCGCCCTTCTCCGTCTGAGTCCACGTCCGAACGTCGTTGTGAGCACGCTGCCGTAACCGCGGCGCGCTCGCGTCGACGGTCTGACCGGCCGCGTCGCGCTTAGCCGTTGGGCGAGCGCGTTCCCGCAACGCCACTTCCACGTCCGCTCGCGCCAGGAGAATTCTCGTGAAGCACTGCCATCGCTTGCGTTGGTGCGTTGGGCTTTCCCTATTTTTGGCGCGGGTGTCCGTGGCCGCGCCCGAAACGCTGACGCCGCCGAGCGTGACGGTCAGCGTCAAGGCCGTGTACCCCGCCGACGCGGCTGCTTCGGCGCGGGAAGCCGACGTGGTGGTGGTGGCCACCATCAGCAGCGCTGGCGACGTTACCGCTGTGGAGATCGCCGAGCACGCCGGTGACGCCTTCGATGACGCAGCACTCGCCGCCGCACGGCAATGGCATTTCACCCCGGCCAAGCGCGACGGCAAATCGATCGAAAGTCAGGTGCGAATCCCGTTCCACTTTCGTCACGGACCGGGTGCAGAAGCACCCTCCCCCTCGCCATCTCCTTTGATCGCGCTGCCCGCTTCGGCGGCCTCGCCCATTCCGTCGGTGACCGCAGCGTCATTGACTGCGTCTCCATCCCCCGCCCTGGTGACCGAACGCCCGGGCGAGGTTGCACCGACCTACGAATCAAGCGTCGCCGGCCATGTCAAAGCGCCGCCCAGTCGAGGCATCTCCGACTACCACGTCGACGTGGGTGCTCTGTCGTTCGTCCCGCGAGCCAACGCCAGCGAATTTCTCAAGTTGGTCCCGGGAGTTCTTTTGACCAACGAAGGCGGACAGGGGCACGCGCAGCAGGTTTTTTTGCGCGGCTTCGACGCACGCGAAGGGCAAGACATCGAATTCACGGTGGACGGCATGCCGATCAATGAATCCGGCAACCTTCACGGCAACGGATATGCCGACACCAATTTTATTATTCCCGAGCTTATTCAATCCTTGCGTGTGGTCGAAGGCCCTTACGACCCGCGCCAAGGCAATTACGCCGTGGCCGGATCCGCGGAGTACCACCTGGGCCTCAGCGAACGGGGAATCACCGCCAAAGTCTCCACCGGAAACTACGGCACCGACCGGATGCTGTTTACCTACGGTCCACAGCATACCAGTGACGCAACGTTCGCCGCCGTCGAGCTATACCAAACCAAGGGCTTCGGCCAAAACCGCGACGGTCAGCGCGGCTCGGCGATGGCGCAATATGAATGGGGCGACGCGAACACTCGCTATCGCCTTTTTGGCCAAGCTTATATCGCGAGCTTTCACACCGCCGGTGTAATTCGCGACGACGATTATCGTGCCGCTCGCATTGGTTTTTACGACAGCTACGACATCGCCCAGCACTCGGCCGTTGCACAGGGGGAGGACGCGCAGCGCTACTCGGCCGGCTTCAGCATCACGCACAAAAGTGGTCACGTCACGACGGACAACCAATGGTTCGTCATCGTTCGTCCGCTTCGACTGCGTGAGAGCTTTACCGGTTTTTTGCTCGACGTCCCCAACCCACTGGTTCCGCCACATCAGCAGCGTGGTGACTTGATCGATTTAAATGTGATGGAAGAGACGGTCGGGCTCAAAGGCTCGGCGCGGCTATCCGGCACCGTATTGCGTCAGCTGCAGGCGATTGAAGTCGGCTACTACGCGCGTGGCGATTTTGGCACCGGCGTGCAGCAACGCATCGAGGCCAGCACCGGTGCTCCCTACCAAACAGACGTCAATCAAGATTTTCGTCTGGGAGATATCGGTCTTTACGCCGACGCCGACCTTCACCCCACACGCTGGCTGGCCCTCCGGGGCGGAGCGCGGGGGGACGTCTTTACGTACGACATCCACGATAATTGCGCGGTTCAGTCCATCGAGCATCCGAGCCCGACGATTCCTTTGACAGGCAGTACCTGTCTCAGCCAAAAGGGGTTCGGCGCCTACCGTGAGCCCGACCAACGCGCCTCGACGGTCTCCACAGCGCTCATGCCGCGGGGCTCGATTCTGGTCGGCCCCTTCGCTGGCTTCGGGCTCACTGCGTCGGCCGGTCAGGGCATCCGTTCGGTCGATCCTATTTATATTACCCAAGACGTAAAGACGCCCTTTGCCAGCGTCAGTGCATACGATGGCGGGGTCTCCTTTTCGCGTCGCTTTGGCGACAGTGTCGATCTGCGGTTGACCTCGGTATTTTTCGAAACCAAGGTCGATCGCGACCTGATTTTTTCGCAAACCGTCGGCCGCAACACGCTGGCCGGGCCCACCACCCGACTGGGTTCTGCCTCGACGCTGCGCCTGATTGGTCCGTTTTACGATATTGGCGCCAACGTCACGTACGTCCATGCGACGTTCGACCAGACGTCCAGCACACCGGCCGGTTTGCTGATTCCCTACGTGCCGGATCTGGTCGTGCGCGCCGACGCTGCAATTCACGGCGTGCTGCCGTGGCGCTGGGCCACGTGGTGGCACAAGCCGCTGTACGCATCCGCGGCGTTGGGTGCGACCTACGTCGGCCCGCGACCGCTGCCCTATGGAGCACGCTCAGACACCCTATTTACTGTAGATGCTGGGCTGACCGCGCGCTGGTGGCTGTTCGAAACTGGGATCGCAATTCAGAATCTGTTCAACGCCAAATATCGCCTCGGCGAATACAACTACGCCGCCGATTTTCATCAGCAGTCGTTCTCCTCCCTAGTACCCACCCGCCTGTTCAGTGCAGGTGAGCCGCTCACGGCCTTGTGGTCCTTCGCCATTCATTACGGAGATCGCCGATGACGCGTCGACTTATTCCGTCTCTTCTTCTACTGCTGTCGGCGTGCAGTGGCACGACCGGCAGCGGCTTGGTGACTTTTTCGGTCACTGGCGCGGGAGCTATCGACGTCGCCGCGCCGCTGAGCTTCGTTACGCCGAATGGTTTTCAGATCTCGCTCACACGAGCATCGCTCCATATCAATTCAATCTATTTTAATCAGTCGCGCCCATCCTCCGGTGGGCCTCAGGAGCCGTGCATCCTGCCCGGCATTTACGTTGGTCAGGCGTTCGGTAGCTGCGACCCAGCAACCGCAGTCTGCGGCGTCGACATCGACCTACTGAACCTGTCCTCAAAGCCTTTTCCCGTTTTGGGGCAAGGGACGCTGAACCACGTTGCAGAGGCCGACATCTGGCTTTCAGGCGGCCCGATTGACGCTCCGATCGATGCGACGCCCATCCTCGACCTGGCCGGTATCGCCACGCGGGCCGGCGACACTTGGCCGTTTACCGGAACCATGACCATCAGCGCGAATCGCGCACAACCGCCGCCCAATGTCGGAATGCCAGGGGCCAATCCGATCTGCCGGAAGCGCATCGCCAGTCAGATCCCAGTCGATTTCACTCTGCAAAATGGCGGCGCGCTTTCGCTCAGCGTCGATCCTCGCGCGCTTTTCAACGAGGTCGACTTCACGCTTTTGGCGGCCGCCGGGTCGGGCACGACGCTTCTACTGCCCGACGACACGAGCACGTTTGGCGAGTCGCTTTACGACGGAGTGATCGCCAATTCGGGAGTTTACCAATTTGTCTGGACCAATCCTGGTCCCCACTAAGGCGCTGGCTAGCAGCGCATTAACCATTCGGAGGTTGCAATGAGAACCATGTTGTTTCGTGAAACATGTGCAGTAGCGCTAGTGTTGGTTGCCGGCTGCAGCGGCGGCTCCAGCACGGGTGGAGGGACAGTACAATTCAGTGCTTCGGGAGAGGGGCTAGCGCTGGGCGGATATGCGTTTCCACCGGCAGCTTCGGGCGACGGGGCCTTCGCCGATGGCTGGGAGGTTCATTTTACGAAATTCATCGCGGTCTTCGACAAGGTGCGACTGTGGGAGAATCCCGACACGGCTCCGCCCGATCAGGCGCAAGTGGGCAAGCTGGTGGCCGAAATCGATGGCCCTTGGGCCATCGATCTCCACAAAGGGGGGCCACTTCCCGGTAAGGGCGGCGCCGACGAGCAGGCCTTTCCAATTGAAGTGATCGCGAATCAGAATATGAACGGGAATGCGCCGTTCGATCCGTCGATGCGCTACGCGTTCGGCTTCTCATCGGTGCCGGCGACCGCCTCCGCCAAGTTGCTACAGATCGTTCCGGGCGATGCGGACTATGCCGAGATGGTCGCCAAGGGCTGGAACGTTCTGTACCTCGGCACGGCGACGTGGAAAGGCACCTCGGCCGGAGTCACCTGCCAATCGACTGCGCCGGGTTACGATTTTTCCTCGATCCCGACGACCGTCAATTTTCGTTTTGGGTTCGCTACACCCACGTCGTATGTCAATTGCCAAAATCCGGACAACGATCCCGCAAAAGGCTTGGGCGATGAAGATCATGAGCGCGGAATCTTCGTCAAAGGGGGCCAGCAGACGGTCGCGCAGGTCACCTTTCACACCGATCATCCGTTTTGGGAGAGCTTTATCCATGACACGCCGGCGCACTTCGATCAGCTGGCATCTTTAGCGGTCAAGCAAAGTGACAACAGCTATTTGGTGACGCTCGATAACACCAAGGGAGTGGACTACCACCTGTTCAAAGACCCAGCGGGCGACGCGCTTCCCTGGCGCTGGTGCTCATCAGCGACGACGGCTGTCTATACTCCGCCGGACAATAATGCGCAGATGCATTTTGATAGCCTGTCGATTCGCGAAGTACCAGGCGGCGACCCCACCAAGGTCATGCACGATTACCTCGACTACATGAATTACGATCAGTCGACCCAGGGACATTTGAATTCCGACGGGCTCTGCTACGTGGGCCGCAACTATCCGTCACCGCAATAAGGAGCCTTTGGGGCCTGCTAACGTTTCATCTGCGTCGCGAACGCCGCCTGGGCTTCGTCATATCCGCGTGCGGCGATAAGCTGGGCTGCGCCGCCGAGCTGCTCGTCGAGGAGCTGTACCCCGATGCGCCCCCATTCCTGTCTGACCCAGCGGACGAAAAAATAAGGTTCTTTCGCCGAAAACTCGCTCCGCGGTAGGGCGGCGACGTTCGCGATGTGCGCCACCAGCGCGTCGATTCCGGCGCCGGTGCGCCCACTGGTCTGAAAAATCGGCAGCGGCCTGTCTTCGAATGGGCGCGCCAGTCCGAGGCTCCCGCGCAGCTGATGGTAGCTCTGCAGCGCCGCCGGCTCGTCGCACTTATTGACCACGAACGCGTCTGGCACCTCCATGATGCCGGCCTTCAAAAACTGAATCTCGTCGCCGCCGAGGGGTTGCAGGACCAACAGGACATGGTCGGCCAGCTCGCCGATGTCGCCCTCGCTCTGGCCGATGCCCACCGTCTCAACGAACAGATAGTCGTACAAGCAGGACAAGAGTCGGCACACCTGAAAGGTCGACGGCGCCAGACCGCCGAGCTCGGCCGCCGCGGCCTGGCTGCGGAAAAACAGCCGCCGGTCGCTGGGTGGAAAATGGGTGCGCGTGCGATCGCCCAAGAGCGCTCCGCCCGACACCCGGCTCGACGGGTCGACGGCTACCACGGCGACCGAGGTCGTGGGCTGCGCCGCCACCAGCCCGAGCGCGACTCGGCCGAGGAGCGTCGACTTGCCCGAGCCCGGCGACCCGGTCATGCCGATACATACGGCCGGCGGCACCGCGCGCGCGCGCAAGGCAGCAATGACTGCGACGCGATCTGCGACCGCGTCTGGCCGCGTATCTTCGAAGCGCGCAATCAGCTGCGCCACCGCGTATTTTTCATGCGCCAGCGCCGCGTCGACGATCCCTATCACTAACGACCCGCTTCGAGCAGTTCGACGATCTTCTCCATGATGTCGATCAGCCGATAGTCCGACGGCGTAAAAATGCGCGCGACGCCAATGGCCGTGAGCGCAGCAAAATCGCCCGGCGGAATGATCCCGCCGAACACGACCTGAATCCGCTCGGCGGCGCCGTGTGCGCGCAGCCCATCCATGATCTGACGCGCCAGCGCCAGGTGGGAGCCACTCAAGACCGACGCGCCGATCACGTCGGCCCCCTCCTCGACCGCCGAGGCGACGATCTCGTCGGGGCTCAGGCGGATACCCGCGTAGACGACGTCGAAACCCACATGACGCGCCGCCACCGCGATGACCTCGGCGCCGTTGGAGTGGCCGTCGAGCCCCGGTTTGCCGACCACCATGCGCGGCCGATGGCCAAGCTTATCGGTCAGCCGCTCGACCCGCACGCGCAACGCCTCGACCGGCTCGCTGTGGAGGCCAAGCGTCGCGCCGTCGATGCCAGTCGCCGGCCGGTACTCGCCGAATACCGACCTGAGCGCATTCGACCATTCGCCGGTGGTTACCCGCGCCAAGGCGCATTCGATCGACGGCGGCATCAGATTGCTCCCGTCTTTGGCCGCGCTGGTCAGGGCAAGTAGCGCCGATGCCACTCGTTTGGCGTCGCGTCGCTCCCGCGTCTGGCCGAGCTCGGCCAACGTTTCGGCCACCGCAACATCGTCGATTTTGAACATCCCGCCGTCGCTGCCAGCGACGAGCGGCGACGGCACACCGTCGGTCCAGCGGTTCATGCCGACCACCACCTGCGTGCCATCGTTGATCGAACGCATGCGCTTGGACATCGAGCCCACCAGCGCCGACTTCATGTAGCCCGATTCGATGGCCGCCTTGACCCCGCCCATGCCGATGATCTTTTCGATCTCGCTCGAAGCCTCGGCCTTTAACGCGTCGACCTTGGCGCGCACCACCAGGCTGCCGTCGAACAGGTCGGGATATTCGAGCAGGTCGGTCTCGTAGGCCAAAATCTGCTGCAACCGCAGCGACCACTGCTGATCCCACGGGCGCGGCAGCGACAGGGCCTCGTTCCACGCCGGCAGCTGCAGCGCGCGGCAGCGTGCGTTGCGGCTCATCGTCACGCCGAGGGTCTCGATGAGGATGCGCCAGGCGTTGTTCTCCGGCTGCTGCTCGGTCAGGCCGAGCGAGTTCACCTGTACTCCATAGCGAAACAGTCGATATTTAGGATTTTTCACGCCGTAGCGTTCGCGTGTAATTTTTTCCCACAATTCGGTAAACGCCCGCATCTTGCACATCTCTTCAACAAAGCGGATGCCCGAATTGACAAAGAAGCTGATGCGGCCCACCGCGCGCTCGAGCTGGTCGTCATCGAAGCGATCACGCGCTTTGAGGAGGTCGATGAGGCCGATGGCGTTGGCCAGCGCGAATGCCAGCTCCTGCACCGGGGTCGCGCCCGCCTCCTGCAGATGGTACGAGCAGATGTTCGAGGCGTTCCAGTTGGGAATCTCTTCGAGGCAATACTCGTACATCTCGGCGATCAGCCGAAGGCTCGCTTCGGGCGGGAAAATATAGGTCCCGCGCGCCAGATACTCCTTGATGATGTCGTTTTGCGTCGTGCCGGTCAGTGACTTGGCGTCGACGCCGCGCTCTTGGGCCAGCGCAACATAGAGGGCGAAGAGCCACATCGCCGTGCCGTTGATGGTCATCGAGGTATTCATTTTTTCCAGCGGAATACCGTCGAACAGAAGCGCCATGTCGTCGAGCGAGTTGATCGGCACGCCGACCTTGCCGACCTCCGGCCGCGCCACCGCATCGTCGGAGTCGTAGCCACACTGCGTCGGCAAATCGAAGGCGATCGACAGCCCGGTTTGCCCCTGTTCAAGATTGCTGCGATAGAGCCGGTTCGACGCCTTGGGGCTGGAGTGGCCAGCGTAGGTGCGGAAGATCCACGGCAGGTCGGCAACAGGGGGACGTTCCCGTCCCCCCTCTTCCAGCACAGCTGGAAGAGGCTCCCTCCACCGCGTTTCTCCCGAGTCGGCAACCGGGGCGAGAGGCTGTCCCGACCGCGTTTCGCGTGTTGGCTTGGGCTCCTCACTCATGCCCCCGAGTGTCGCTCATCGACGCGGCTGGTGCTAGGCTCCCGACGGTGAAACAGCAAAACGCAGCTCTTCCCTACAAACCACGCCACCACCTGCGAATCGTCACTGCGGCGTCGCTGTTCGATGGCCACGACGCGGCGATCAACGTCATGCGCCGCATCATGCAAGCCTCGGGCGCCGAGGTCATTCACCTCGGCCACAATCGCTCGGTCTCCGAGATCGTCGAGTGCGCCGTCGCCGAGGACGTCCAGGGCATCGCCATCACGTCCTACCAGGGCGGCCACGTCGAGTTCTTCAAGTACATGATCGATTTGTTGAAGGAGCGCGGCGCCGACATCAAGGTTTTCGGCGGCGGCGGCGGCACCATTTTGCCCTCCGAGATCGAAGAGCTGCAGCACTACGGCGTGACCCGCATCTACTCGCCCGACGACGGCCGCGCGCTCGGCCTGCAGGGGATGATCGACGACCTGTTGCGCAGCTGCGACTTCGAAAAACGCCCGCCCGATTTTGCCCCCGCGCTGGCGGCGCTCAAAGAGCGCAAGTCGTCCGACATCGGCGCGCTGATCACGATCGCGGAGAACTATCCCGACACGGGCGACAGCCTGCGCACCGCGCTCGCCCCGCTGGTCGCAGCTGCGCCGCGGGTTCCGGTGCTCGGTGTGACCGGCACCGGCGGCGCCGGCAAATCGAGCCTGGTCGACGAGCTGGTCCGGCGCTTTTTGGACGACCTGCCGGGCCGCACGATCGCCGTCCTGTCGGTCGATCCCTCCAAGCGCAAGTCGGGCGGCGCGCTCTTGGGCGATCGCATCCGCATGAACGCCATCGATGACCCGCGCGTCTACATGCGCTCCTTGGCGACGCGCCAATCGAACCTGGCGCTGTCCAAGCACGTGCGCGAGTCGATCGAGATCTGCAAAGCGGCGCACTTCGATCTGATCATTGTCGAGACCTCGGGCATCGGGCAGTCCGACACGTCAATCACCGAGCACGCCGACGTGTCGCTCTATTTGATGACCGCCGAATACGGCGCCGCGACGCAGCTGGAAAAGATCGACATGCTCGATTTTGCCGACGTCATCGCGATCAACAAATTCGACAAGCGCGGCTCGCTCGACGCGCTGCGCGACGTCAAAAAGCAGTGGCGCCGCAACCACAGCGCGTTCGCCGTCGCCGACGACGACATCCCGGTGTACGGGACGGTGGCCGCGCAGTTCAACGATCCGGGTATGAACCGACTCTATCGCCACCTCATGGATGTCATTCAGCAGCGCACCGGCGCGCCTTTGCAGTCGTCGTTCGAGCTGACTGCCGGAATGAGCGAAAAGCGCTGGATCATTCCGCCCGATAGAACCCGCTATCTGGCCGAAATCGTCGAGAGCTGCGAGGCGTACGATCGCTTCGTGCGCGCCCAGGCTGCTTTGGCGCGGCGCATGTATCAGCTGCGCGGCACCATCGAAGCGGTGCGCGCCAACGTCGGAAAGGCACGCCTGGAGATTGTGGAGCCGACCGGAAGCAGCGGCGACGGCGTCGTACAGGTCACGCAGAAGCTCGAGGGCGAGCCGGCCTACGTCGCCGACCTCGAAGTGCTGTATCGCGATCTGGCGTCGCGGCTGCACCCGGAGTCTAAGCGCCTGTTGGACGAATGGCCGGCGATGCAACGCCGCTATGCAGCGGCCAAGTATCAATATCAGGTACGCGACAAGGTCATCGAGCTCGACCTGGTGTTCGAGTCCCTGTCGCATCTGCGCATTCCCAAGGTTTCGCTACCGCGCTACGAAGACTGGGGCGATGTCTTGACCTGGCTTTTGCGGGAAAATGCGCCCGGGCAGTTTCCCTACACCGCGGGCGTCTTTCCGCTGCGTCGCGAAAACGAAGATCCGGCGCGCATGTTCGCCGGCGAGGGCGGGCCCGAGCGCACCAACAAGCGCTTTCACTATGTGTCGCGCGGGCTGCCCGCCAAGCGGCTGTCAACGGCGTTCGATTCGGTCACGCTGTACGGCGAAGACCCCGATCTTCGGCCGGACATCTACGGCAAGGTCGGCAACTCGGGTGTCTCGGTGGCCAGCGTCGACGATGCCAAGAAGCTCTATTCCGGGTTCGACTTGGCCTCCCCGATGACCTCGGTGTCGATGACCATCAATGGTCCGGCGCCGATGCTGCTCGGCTTTTATCTCAACGCGGCCATCGATCAGGGCTGCGAGAAGTGGCTTCGCGCCAACGGCCAGGAGGCGGCTGCAAAGGACCAGATCGCGACGCTCTATCGCGCGCGCGGCGTCGAGCCACCGGCCTACCAAGGGGCGCTCCCCGAGGGGAACGACGGGCTCGGCCTCTTGCTCCTCGGCGTCTCCGGCGACGAAGTGTTGCCCAAAGAGACCTACGAAAAGATCCGCGCGGCGACCCTCCAGACCGTCCGCGGCACGGTGCAGGCCGACATCCTCAAAGAGGATCAGGCGCAGAACACGTGCATCTTTTCGACCGAGTTCGCGCTGCGCGTGATGGGCGATATTCAGCAGACCTTCATCGATCGCAAGGTGCGGAATTTTTATTCGGTCTCGATCTCCGGCTATCACATCGCGGAGGCCGGCGCGAACCCGATTTCGCAGCTCGCCTTCACGCTGTCCAACGGCTTCACTTTCGTCGAGTACTACCTGTCGCGCGGCATGCACATCGACGACTTTGCGCCCAACCTGTCGTTCTTTTTTTCCAACGGCATGGACCCGGAATATGCAGTCCTCGGTCGGGTCGCGCGGCGGATTTGGGCCAAGGCGATTCGCGACAAATACGGCGGCAACGACCGCTCGCAAAAGCTCAAGTATCACATTCAGACTTCGGGCCGCAGCCTGCACGCGCAGGAGATCGCCTTTAATGACATTCGCACCACGCTGCAGGCGCTGCTCGCGCTCAACGACAATTGTAATTCGCTGCACACCAACGCCTACGACGAGGCGATCACGACACCCACCGAAGAGAGCGTGCGCCGCGCGCTGGCCATCCAGCTGGTGATCAGTAAAGAGTTCGGTCTGGGGAAGAGCGAAAATCCCAATCAGGGATCGTTCATTATTGAAGAGCTGACCGATCAGGTGGAGAGCGCGGTGCTGGCCGAATTCCGCGCAATTTCCGAGCGCGGCGGGGTGCTCGGCGCGATGGAGCGTATGTATCAACGCTCCAAGATTCAGGAGGAGTCGCTCTACTACGAGACCCTCAAGCACGACGGGCGGCTGCCGATCATCGGCGTCAACACGTTCCTCGACCCGAAGGGCTCACCGACGGTCTCGCCGCCCGAGGTCATCCGCGCCACCCAGGACGAGAAGCACTACGCCATCGACGCACGCGACGCCTTTTGGAAGCGCAACCAGGCGGTTGCGCCAGCCGCACTCGACGCGCTGCGCCGCTCCGCGCTCGACGGCGGCAACGTGTTCGAGTCGCTCTTGGAGGCGTGTAAAGTGTGCACGCTGGGTCAGCTGTCGCGCGCGCTCTATCAGGTCGGCGGGCAATACCGACGCAACATGTAGCAAGCTCTTCTGATCGAGCAGATCGACCCGATCGGATTCGGAGCCATTGCCATTGCGGCGCCGCAGCGTTATGCCGAGCCTCATGGCCCCCACTGCACATTCTCCGAGCCTGAGCGACCGGGCCGACTGGCGCGCGCTGATCGAAAAGGAGCTGCCAGGCGCACCGTTCGCCAGCGCGGCCGACGCCCAGCGCGCCTTCGAAAAGGCGCTCGTCTACCGCACCGCCGAAGGGCTGTCTGTGCAGCCCCTGTACACCGAGGCGTCGAGCACTGTAGCTGCACGAGCGAGCGGGTCGTTCGGCATCTGCATGCGCCATGAGCGCCTCGATCCGACTCTGCTGGCCGACGATCTGGCCAGCGGCGCCGACGCCCTTTGGCTCGCGGGCGAGGTTGGACCGGCGGAGCTAGACGCCGTCTGTCGATCCGAAGCCGGGCCCGAAGCCGGGCCCGAAGCCGGGCGCATTCGCTGGCTGCTCGACGGCGGACCAAGCGTGTTGAACAACCTCGATGGCCTGCGGGCGAGTGGCGCGCGAGTTTGCCTGGGCCTCGATCCGCTCACGCTTCGGGACCTGGTTATCGAACCACTTATGCACGCTGAATCTCCGGCGCTGCTCGTCTCCACCCTGCCCTATCACGCCGCTGGCGCCGACGCGGCCGACGAGCTGGCCTGCGCGCTGTCGATGGGTGTGGCCTATCTGCGGCGGCTCGACAATATCGGTGTGGAACGCGCCACGGCGTTGGCTCAGATCGCCGTGCGGGTCGCCGTCGGACGCGACACGTTTGCCGAGTTGTGCAAGCTGCGCGCGCTCCGGGTGTGTTGGGCCAAGCTGTGCGCCGCCGTCGACGCTCCGCCGGTGCTGCCGCTGTTGCATGCCGTCTCATCGTCGCGCACGCTGACGGCGCGCGACCCATGGGTCAATCTGCTGCGCGTCTCGACGCAGCTCTTCGCCGCCATCTTGGGCGGTGCCGATCTGGTTACGCCGGCGCCGTTCGACGCAGCCCTCGGCGACACCGACGCACGGCGACAAGCGCACCGCATCGCGCGCAACACGGGCCTGGTGCTGCGCGAAGAGAGCGATCTGGGGCGGGTCGCCGATGCCGCCGGCGGCGCCTACTATTTCGAGAGCTTCACGGACGCGCTCGCCCGCGAGGCCTGGACGCGGTTTACCGCCATGGAGCGCGACGGCGGAATCGTAGCGGTGGAGGCCAACGGCACGCTGCGGGCCCGGTTGGCAGCCGCCTGGAGCCTGCGCGCGGGCGCGATCGCCAAACGCAAAGAGCCGATCACCGGGGTCTCGGAATTCGCCAATCTCGACGAGCTCCGCCCACGCGTCTCGTCGCCGCCACTTCCCTCCACGGGGCTGCCCGCGCACCGGGACGCAGAGGCCTTCGAAGCGCTGCGCGACCGCGCCGAGACGCTGCGCGACGCCGGCGTTCACCTGGTCACGCTTGGCCCGCCCGCCGAGCACCGCGCGCGCCTCGCTTTTGCCAGTGCACTTCTGGCCACCGGCGGGCTGCGCGCCCAACTGGACAGCGCCGTCGTTTGCCTGTGCGGCAGCGACGAGCGCTATGCCGTCGAGGCCGGCTCCGCTGCGCACGCTGCCAAGGCCCAAGGGGCCACGCGCGTCCTGTTGGCCGGTCGACCGGGTGCGCTCGAAGCCGAGCTCCGCAGCGCCGGCGTGGACGACTTCATCTATGTCGGCTGCGATGCCGTGGCCGTGCTGAGCGCCGTGCAAAGGGCCCTGTCATGAAGCCGCTGCCCGATTTTTCCACCCTCGAATTCGACGCTGCGCACAGCGCCGCGCCGGCGATGCCCGGCGAACGGCTGACCCAGTGGGACACGCCCGAGGGGATCCCGCACCGGTCGCTGTACACCGCCGACGATCTCATCGGTGTCGAGGCGCTGCGGTCTCTGCCCGGGCTGCCGCCCTTTTTGCGCGGACCATACCCGACGATGTACCTGCAAAAGCCCTGGACCGTGCGGCAGTACGCGGGCTTTTCCACGGCCGAGGATTCCAACGCCTTTTACCGTCGCAACCTGGCCGCCGGGCAGATGGGCCTGTCGATTGCCTTCGACCTGGCCACGCACCGCGGCTACGACAGCGACCATCCGCGTGTCGTCGGCGACGTCGCCATGGCCGGCGTGGCCATCGATTCGATCCTCGACATGCGCATCTTGTTCGACCAGATCCCGCTCGATCAGATGAGCGTGTCGATGACCATGAACGGCGCGGTGCTGCCCATCCTCGCCCTGTACATTGTCGCCGCCGAGGAGCAGGGAGTGCCCCCCGAAAAGCTCGCCGGCACGATCCAGAACGACATCTTGAAAGAGTTCATGGTGCGGAACACCTATATTTATACGCCCGCTCCGTCGATGAAGATCATCGCCGACATCTTCGCCTTCACCGCCGCGCGGATGCCGAAGTTCAACTCGATCTCGATCTCCGGCTACCACATGCAGGAGGCTGGCGCGACGGCCGACCTCGAGCTCGGCTACACGCTGGCCGACGGCCTCGAGTATGTGCGTGCCGGAATCGCGGCCGGGATGAGCGTTGATGCATTCGCGCCGCGGCTGTCGTTCTTCTTTGCCATTGGCATGTATTTTTTCATGGAGGTGGCCAAGCTGCGCGCGGCGCGCCTCTTGTGGTCGACGCTGATGCAGCGCGAATTTTCCCCCAAGAGCGTCAAGAGTCTGATGCTACGCACGCACTGTCAGACTTCGGGGTGGTCCCTGACTGCACAGGACGTCTACAATAACGTCATCCGCACCAGCATCGAGGCAATGGCCGCGACCCAGGGCGGGACGCAGAGCTTGCACACCAACTCGCTCGACGAGGCGCTCGCGCTGCCGACCGATTTTTCGGCGCGCATCGCGCGCAACACGCAGCTCCAGCTGCAGCAGGAGTCGGGCACCTGCCGGCCGGTCGATCCTTGGGGCGGCAGCTACTACGTCGAATGGCTGACACATGCGTTGGCGGCGCGCGCGCTAGTGCACATCGACGAGGTCGAGGGGCTGGGCGGGATGGTCAAGGCCATCGAGGCGGGTGTACCCAAGCTGCGCGTCGAAGAGGCCGCGGCGCGGACGCAGGCGCGCATCGACTCAAGCAGGCAGGCGATCATCGGAATGAATCGCTTTCCACCGACGGACAAAGAGACCATCCCGGTATTGAAAGTAGATAACGCGGCGGTGCGTCGGACGCAGATCGCGCGACTCGCAGAGCTTCGCCAAGCGCGTGATCCGGCGGCGTGTGCATTGGCGCTCGACGCGCTGACCGCGTGCGCGCGCGGCGACCTCCACGGCAACCTGCTCGAATTGGCGGTCACCGCCGGGCGAGCCCGGGCGACGGTAGGCGAGATCTCGGTGGCGCTGGAAAAGGTGTGGGGTCGCCACCAAGCCGAGATTCGCGCGATCTCGGGCGTATATAGTGCAGAGGTGGGCCAGAGCTCGGACGCGGTGACCAATGTGCGTGCACGCACACTGCACTTTTCGCAGCGCGAGGGGCGACGCCCCCGCATCCTCGTCGCCAAGATGGGACAGGACGGCCACGATCGCGGGCAAAAAGTGATCGCTTCGGCGTTTGCCGACCTCGGCTTCGACGTCGACATCGGGCCGCTGTTTCAGACCCCGGAAGAGACCGCGCGCGCCGCCGTCGAGAACGACGTCCACATCGTCGGTGCCAGCTCGCTCGCCGCGGGCCATCTGACGCTGGTGCCTGCGCTGCGCTCGGCGCTGGCGGCGCTCGGACGGCCGGACATTTTGGTTGTGGTCGGCGGCGTGATTCCGCCCGACGATCATGCACCGCTACGCGCCGCAGGGGCCGCTGCGATCTTCGGGCCTGGGACGGTCATTGCGGACGCCGCGCTGGCGCTGCTCGATGCGCTGGAGCGGGCGCCGGCGCCGGCCCAGCCCTAGACCAATGAGTGATCCGGTCAAACGGCCACGTCTTTCGCTGGACGCCTACGAAGTCGGCGTCCGGGCCCAGGATCGTTCAGTCCTGGCGCAGGCCATCACACTCATCGAGAGCCGCGAGGCCAGCGACGCGAAGCTGGCCCAGGCGCTCTTGACCCATCTTTTGCCGTGCACTGGAAATGCACGGCGTGTCGGCATCACCGGGGTTCCCGGCGTTGGCAAGAGCACCTTCATCGACGAGCTGGGAATGCGGCTGTGCGCGCGCGGCCACCTTGTCGCGGTGCTGGCCATCGACCCGTCGAGCGCGCTGTCGGGTGGATCGATCTTGGGCGACAAGACGCGGATGGCGCGCCTTTCCGTCGAGCCGCGCGCGTTCATTCGCCCCTCGCCGAGCCGTTTGACGCCCGGCGGCGTGGCACGCCACACCCGCGAGACTCTGCTTCTGTGCGAGGCGGCGGGCTTCGACGTGGTGCTGGTCGAGACCGTCGGCGTCGGCCAGGGGGAGACCGCCGTCGCCGAGATGGTCGACTTCTTTTTGGTGCTGGCGCTGGCCGGGGCTGGCGACGAGCTGCAGAGCATCAAAAAGGGCGTGCTCGAGCTGGCCGACGCGGTTGCGGTCAACAAGGCCGACGGCGACAACGCCATCCGCGCGCAGGCGGCGCTCGCCGATCTCAAAGCTGCGCTGCGCTACCTGCCGCGCAAACGCGCGAGCTGGGCGCCGCCAACCGTCGCCATCTCGGGGCAAACCGGGGTTGGCCTCGACGATCTATGGAAGACGATCGAGGCGCATCACACCCAGCTAGCTGCGTCGGGTGAGCTGGCCGAGCTGCGCGCCGAGCAGCAGGGGCAATGGATGTGGTCGCTGATTCACGACCGTCTTGCCGAACGCTTTGTCCGCGACGCGGCGGTGGCCGAGCATCTCGCGACCGTTCAGAACGCGGTCAAGACTGGGGCAATGACGCCGACCGCAGGCGCCGACGAATTATTGCGTCGCTTCGGTATCGACTGACCGCACTGCCTCCTTGTGGCCACATCACGGCGACAATGCGACGGTCCTGCACCCTCCTCCGTCTCCTTCATTGAGCGCAAACGATCGCGCATTTCTGTTGCCCGGGGAGGGTGACCATGAAAGTGGCGGCGACATTATTGTCTCTTCTGTGTGTATCTGGACTGATTTCGCCCGTCGCCCATGCCGAGGATTCGACTCCGAGTCCCTCACCGGTGGCGATGCTCACCGACGGCAAACTTCCGTTCGCGGTCATCGACCGGCCACTGGTTCTGCCCACCGGCGTCGTCGCTCCGACGCTGCGATTTGACATCTACAATCTGGGGTACAGCACCGACAACACTGCAAATTGCATCTTCTGCTCGGCGAGCGTCAGCGGTACCGGAGCCGCGCTTGCCGCCGGCGTCGATGTCGGGATCGGCCATCACGCGCAACTCGGAATCGCGGTCGCCATTCCCATCGCTCCGGCCGCGGGCTTCGGGACGATCCTGTTCGGGGCTGCAGTGCAGCTGCACAAGTCAGTCGCGCTGCGCTTGGACATTGGGTACAACCGCACGCTCGGTCGATTCACGTCGGCCGGGTCGACGAGCACCAGCTCGTCCAACGAGCTCATCGCCGGCGTCGGCCTTCCGATTCGCATCCGGCTCCATCGCATGCTGTGTTTCATCAGCGGCAGCACTGGCGTAATCAACTACAGCCCGTTCCTCGACGCGAACCTGGGGGGCTCCGAAAGCTCTTCGTCTTACGTCGGCGCATACCTTCCGGTATTCCGCTCCGATCTCCTCAACTACGTCCACGAAAGCGACAGTGGCAGTGCCTTTGATGCGCTGGCGCTGAACGTTCCCTTCGGCCTCTTGATCCAGCCGCACAAGCGAATTGCGCTCACCCTGCGAGCCAATTACACGCTCTATCACATTCACACATCGGGCAACGGCAACTCGTCGAACGCGGCGTCTCACTATCTGCCGGTGGGCCTGGATGCCGTGGTCACCGTCGTGCGGGCAGGTCGATCTGGGAGCTTCCTTCTTCCTCGTCGGTCCGGTCGGAATCTCGAACCGCGACGCCTTCGTCAACGAGGCCTTCGGCGCCAAGACGTATGCGGCGGGCCGGGTCATTTCCGTTTCTGCACAGGCCATTTCTAGCAGCATCTTGCCGGTTGACCCGTCGCCGACGGCTAGCGACACTGCGTGCCATGCCCACCACCGCCGCATCCGACCTCGACCAGCTGCGCGCCGCCTACGTGCCGCGAGATGAAGCGCTGTGCCGGCGGCTGTCCGGCACCATCGTCACGGCCGGAAGCCTGGCGTTTGTCGCGCTACTTTGGCTTACTTTTGGTACTTTTCTCGCCGCTGTTCCGGCGCTTTTTGTGGGTTTTATCGTTTATCATTTGGTTCCTCCAACCGCATCCGGCCAAAGCCCAATGGTCGTTTACGCCGCGCTCACCATATTCGCCGTCGCCCTCGTCGCAATCTGGTGGCGCTTCGTGCGTTGGGCGCAAGCCCGCCGCTCCCGCGCCCGCGCACTGTTTCGCGAAGGCCAGTTCATCGAGGCCCGCGTCCAGGGGCTGCGGCAGCAGTCAGGCCGCCGCCAGCAAT
>JBBQIO010000003.1:0-19854 GCA_038325015.1 Polyangia bacterium | reverse complement strand
GGTCATGACTCTCGGCCAGCGCGGTGACTGCGACGGTCAGGCTCTTGGGCTGCAGCGCGGGCGCGCAAAAGGCGCGCGCCACCCAGGTTTCCGCATCTGTCGAGGGCGGTAGGAGGGACAGCTGCTCGGCGGGCGGCGCGCGCGGCGGCGTGAGCTGATCGGCGTCGACGATGGTGAGGAGGTGGGCATCCGCGGTCTGCCGCCAGCCGTCGAGGACGCGTCGCCAGCCCGACTTTCGGTCGCCGGACAGCACGACTAGATCCTCGGCGCGGGTGGTGGCGACGTAAAACAGGCGCAGCGATTCGGCTTCGGCGCGCGCGGTGTTGTTGTCGCGGACCCGCACAAAAGGGCGCGTCTCGTGCCACTCGCCGAGGGAGTGCGACGGCCGGGCGCGCATCCCGAGCCCCAGCTCCGGGGCGGCGGCATAGCGAAGGTGGCCGCTGTCGGCGCGCGGCGTAGCGCCGCAGTCGGGGATGAACACGATGGGAAACTGCAGCCCCTTGGCCTGGTGCACCGTCATCACGCGCACCACGTCGTCCTTTTCGTCGAACACCTGGGCCTGCTCCTGCTCGTCGCCACGCGCCATCCTTTCGCGCAGCCAGGCGGCGAACTCAGGCACGGTGTGCGGTCGGTCGGCGCCGCCAACCCGGCCAGACAGATCGATCAGTCGTTCGAGGTTGGCCACCCGCCCGGTGCCCTCTTCACTGCCCGCCAGAACCGCCGGCAGATCGAGCGCGTCGCAGATCGTGCGGAGGCAGCGCTCGGCGGTGCCGTGGAGGACGAGCGGGCGCGCCTGTTCGAGCACCGCACCGAAGCGCTGGAGGCGGGCGTGCTCGTCGGCCGGCATGAGCGACGCGCTCGCTTCGTCGTAAAGGCGCTTGCTGCGCAATCGCTGCGCCGTGGACAAGCGCAGCAGGGTCTCGTCGGACAGCGCAACCATCGGCGAGCGCAACAGGCCGACCAGCGCGGAGCGATCGTCGGGATCGACCAGCAGCGTTGCCAGCGACAGCAGATCGAGCGCCTCTTGAGTGGAGTAGAGTCCGCGGCCGCGCACGACGTAATGCGGGATGGCCCCCTCGGCCAGAGCGTCGAGATAGACGCCCAGTGGAGTGTAGGTGCGCAGCAGCATGGCCATCTCGCCGAGCTTCCGTCCGTCGCGCACCAGCGCGTTCATCTGGGCGGCTATTGCGCGCGCCTCACGATGGCGCAACTTGGCCATGCTCTCGCCCTTTTCGGCGGTACACACCAGCAGTCTTGCTCCGGCGCGCCCGGCGCGGAGCGGCGATTTGACCGGCAGGAGGCCGTCGCGCTCGGGAACAAAATGCAGCGCCCAGTCGGGACTGGTCGTCGGCGTGTCGCCGCGCATGACGAACGCGAACAGGCTGTTGAGAAAAGCGACCAGCTCGGGACGCGACCGCCGCGAGCTCCGCAGCACCAGCTCGCCCGCGCCGGCTTGCACCAGGGCTCGGCTGACCTGGGTGAAGACGCCGACGTCGGCGCCGCGAAACTCGTAGATCGATTGCTTGCGATCGCCGACCACGAAGCGCCGCCCGCCCCCATCTGCCTGCGGCGGTCCGGCCAGACGATCGATCAGCTCCGCCTGGACGCGGTTGGTGTCCTGGAATTCGTCGACCAAAATGGCGTCGAAGCGGCCGCGGATTTCGTCGCGCAGCCGATCGATGCCGAGGAGGTCGCGCGCGCGCGTCAAGAGGTCGGAAAAATCGAGCACGCCACGTCGCTGTTTGGCCGCCTGATACTGCTGCATCGTCGAGCCGAGCAGACGTTCCAGCGCGCGCGCCGCGGGTTGCGCCCGAGGGCCATGGGACGCTTCGACGATCGCGTCCAGGGCGGTGCGCAGAGCATTGGCTTCGTCGCCTCGCCAATGGCGCAGCTGGCTCCGGATCGCGGGCTCGTCAGCGAGATTGACGATACGATAGCGGAGGATCTCGGCCGCGCGCTCCTTGGACTTGCCACGGAGCCGCGGCAGCGCCACGGTCAGCTCATCGAGCTGGCGCGTCCACGCCGCCGCCGCCTCCCGCATATCGTTGGCCAGCCGCGCGTCCGTGTACGCGTCGGCCAGGCCGACTTCATTGCGCCCTTCGTCGGCGCGTCGGAGGCTCAGCTTGACCAGCTGGTCGACCAGGCCCGAGCCGCGCCCGAAACCGCGAAAGCCCAGGTCCGAGATCAGCCGTTCGACAGCGTCGAAGCGCTCCGGTGAGCTGTCGTCGAGCGCAGTCAATACCGCGCGCTCGGCCGCCTCTTCGTGCAAGCGTCGCGCATCGCCCTCGTCGAGCAGGCGAAATTCGGGCGGCAGCCCGAGCTCGACCGCATGCTGTCGCACAAGCGCCGCAGAGAAGCCGTGAAACGTTCCGATCGGAGCGCGCCCGAGCTGCGCCAATGCGCTCTGCCACAGCGCCGGCTCGACGCCGCCGAGGATGAGCGTTCCCTCGGCCAGCGGCGTCAGGCGCGCCCGGATGCGCTCTTTGAGCTCGGTCGCCGCTTTGTCGGTGAACGTGATGACCACGATGCGGTTCGGGGGTGTGCGCCGCTGCGCGCTCGTTAGCCCGCCGACCAGGTGCAGATAGAGCGTGACCAGCGCGTAGGTCTTGCCGGTGCCGGCGCCGGCCTGGACGACCAGATCGCGCTCGAAGCGGGCGATCTCCGCCAGGGTCCGCTCGGCCTCGGTCTCGGCGCGGCTCATGCGTCGTCGCCCGGACTGTCGGCGGCAGGTGGGTTGCTGCCGTCGACGGCGAACGGATCGTCGTCGCGCACGACGCGGCAGATCGCCTCTTGGCCGCAGCGCTGGCAAGCGTCGCCGACGGGCGCAACCTCGAAGTCGCCGTGGCGCATGCGCCGCTGCAGCTCCCAAATTTCGTCGGCAACGTTGACCGTGCCCGACGCGCGCGCGCGCGCCCGGCCGAGCTCGTCGAGGGCGATGGTGTCGAGATGGGCGATCGCGTCGTCCGTGACCACGCCGCTGCGCAGCGAATAGAGACGCGCCTCGACACGCGGAAGGCCCTCGTCGGCGCTTACCGCGGCGGCATAGAGCGGCAGCTGAAACAGTCGACGCGCCATGTCGCCCTGGTCCTTCTTGGAGATCGTCGCGCTGTCGAAACGGCGGAGCTTGTAGTCGAAGACCACCGCGTGGTCGAGGCCACGATCCAGGCGGTCGATCGATCCCTGAATGAAGACCGGTGTCTCGCCCGCGCTGACGTCGCCGTCGATGGCCAAAGGACCGAAGCGCAGCTCGAACGAGACCGGCTGACAGCCGGGCGCCGGCGGGTCGGCGGCCTCTTTGGCCACCAGCGCTTGCACGCGCTCGACGATCGCGCGTGCGGTCGCGGCAAACACCTTTGGATGGCCGACGGGATTGTGGGCGCGCCACTCGGCAATCGCCTCGCGTGCGCCGTCAGTGACGATCTGCCGAGTCGCGGCATCGATGACGGTCGGTAGCGGCAGCCGTTTGGCCAGCGCCAAGCGCTGAAACACGCGCTCCAGCGTGCGGTGCTCCAGGCGCCCTCGGTCCATCGGGTCGAGCTCCTCTTGCAGCTCTCGGCTCTCGTCGAGCTCGATCAGGTAGCGCAAGAAAAAGCGAAAACCACAGCCGGCATATGATTCGAGCATCGACGCGCTCAGCGGCGCCTCGGGACGGCCGGGCAGGAGCTGCGGCAAGCGCTCTTGCAGAGCCGCGTCGGCGAGACGACCGACGAACGGGTGGCCCGAGACGCTGCGCTGAAAATAGCGCTCGCGACGCACTTGGATGGCGGCGCGGGTCGCCACCTCCTGCACCCGTTCGCCGTCGCGCACGGTCAACAGGCGTAAGAGCTGAATCGCTTCGGGCATGCCGCGCTCTTGCCGGTCGACGAGAGCGCCGACGAGGAGCTCGGCGGGTGCGCGCGCCTGATCGAAAGGTGGAACGAGCCGCCGCGGGATCCGTTCGAGCGCCTCGATTCCGCCGAACGGACGCGCCAGCTCAGCGATCAACGGAGCGGGCAAGACTGGCGCTCCCGAAGGATCGGCGCGCGCGACCGAAACCGTGACGTGCGCTGCCGATGCCAAGAGCACGCGTAGCTGCGCCATCTCTTCGGATTCGGTATGGCGCCCGAGCGCGAGCGCGGAACGACCCCACAGTCGCGCCAGGCGCAGCCGTTCGTCATCGGACAACAGCGCGTCATCGTCATGGCGGCGCGGCAGTAGACCGTCGACGGCGCCACACACGAAGAGCTGCGCAATGGGTCGGCCGATGAGCGGCCCGGGAGACGACACGATCTCGACCGCAGCGCCGCGCAGCGACGGCCGCACCGACGTGCTCAGGCCAGCGGCGATGAGCTGAGCGAAGCGCTCGCGCGTGATCTTGAAGGGCTCGGCCATGGCGAGCGTCCGTTCGATGCGCGGAATTTCGTCGAAGAGGATGGTCAGCCCGCGTGCCGCCGACTCGGCGTCCTCCAGCATCTCGCGAGTTGCTGGGTCGGCGCTGTCGGTGAGCTCCGGCGGCTGGGTGACCCCAAGCAGCGCGAGCGTGCTCTTGAGCTGGGCGGCGTGCTCGGTCGCGGTCGCGATCTCGGGCAGACGTCGCAGCTCCATGCCCAGGGATTTCCACTGCGCAACGACGTCGTCGGCCCAGCTCCGCTCCCGCTCACCGGTGCCGCTGCGGGCGCTGTTTCGTTCGCTGCGCGCGCGCAGCCAGACGTCGAGCCGCTCGTCGAGCGAAGACAGATCGCGGACGCCGGCGGCGCGCAAGGTCTCGGCGAGCTGACGGGGGGCGACGCGAAAGGAGCGCGGCGGGCACTGTAAAATCAGCGCCGTGAGCGCTTTCTGTGGCGCACCCTCGTCGAGCGCTGCCAAAAGCGCGAGCGCAAATGCGGCGGCGCCGCTGTGCTTGAGCTGCGGTCGCTCGTCGACGATCGGGACGCCGTACTGGCGGAGCGTGGCCGCCACGCGTCGTCGTACCATCGGCTCGACGGCGAGCACGAAGATCTCTTCGGGCGCCACGCCGCTACTCAGCTGATCGCGAGTGCGCCGCGCGATCTCGCGTGCCTCGCCCTCCGGGTTGGCCGCGGTGAACAGCGTCGGCGTTGGGCCGCCCAGCGGGGTGGTCACGATTTCCGGCCCGCGTTCGCCGCCGGCTTCGAGTCGACCGTGGAGCGGCGCCAGCGCCGCGGTTAAGGCCTCGGAGCCGCTCGGCAGCTCGACCTCGACGGCGAGCCCGCGCGCCAAGAGCGCATCGAGCGCCAGCTCGCGCGCACCGCGCACGCCGTACAGGCCGCGCACGCGCACCCTGTGCACGCCCTCCAGCGCACGCACGGGCTCGCTACCGGCGAGTCGCGTGCACCCGTCGGCCCAGCGCGCCCCGGCATCTTGCCAACCGCTGGCCGCGACCAGCTGGACGAATGAGCGATAGATCGGAAGCAGACGATCGAGCGCATCCACTGACGTCGCTGCGCGTCGCACTTCGTCGATGGTGACACCGGCGGCGCGCCAGCCACGCACGATGGCACCGAGCGCGCCGACGACTGCCGCGCCGCCGAGATGGACATCGCGTGATGCAAGCGCAATCGCGCGCTGTAGCAGCAGCAGCTCCGCCCAATCGGGCAGAAGCGGCAAGGTCGCCGCCTCGTCGGCCGCACCGCCCACCAGCTGCGCCCACGACACGTGCTCACGGCCGAGCTCGACCGCAGCGTCGCTGTGCATCGTCTCCCGCCACGCCGCCAGGGCCGCCTCTTCGCTGGGATGAAGCGTCAGCATCGCGTGCAGTGCTAGCCCGGCCAGATTCGCGCGCGCCACGCCCACCAGCGCTCGCGTCGACGGCGAAATCGCGGCAGCTGCGCGAAAGTGGCCAGCGCCTCGCGGCGCGCGTCGGCGGCTCCGGGTGAATCCGACTGCTTTTGCCGCGCGCTGGCCAGCCGCGTCCAGCCCTCGACCGACGACGAGTTGATGCGCACGTGACGCTCCAGCGCGTCTTCGGCCTCGGCCGCTCGTCCCAGCTCGAGCAGGGCCCGCCCCGCCAAGAGATAGGCATCGCCGTAGTGAAAGCGCTCGTCCTTTTGCGCCACCTGCACCAAGGGTGCGAGTGCGGCCTCATGCTGACCGGCGTCGCACAGCGCGCGCCCGCGCAGGTAGGCCAGCTCGACGGAATTGGGCTCGCGCCGCGCCGCCTGATCGAGCAGCTCCAAAGCACGTCGCGGGCGCCGCTTTTCGATCCAGATGCGCGCCAGATCCCGCCGCGCGGTGACGTTGTCCGGGTTCTGTGCGATCTGCCCGCAGAGGAGGCGCACCTTGTTGGCGTGCTTGAAGTACAGGTACGGGCTCGGCAGCCGGCGGCGCAGCGCAAAGATGACGATCGCGCCCCCGATCAGCCACGGGATGTCGATGCGCCCCTGGACGAGCAGCTGCAGCGCCCAAAACGCGGCGTAGTAGATGAAGAAATTCAACGGCGGCCGACCCTCGCCGGAGCCTACCGCTGCGTCTTCAAGAAGGCCAAGAGGTTCTGCTGGGCGCCGTGCACCGCTCCTTCGAGCGCGTCGACTTGAAGCGCTTTTTCGCGCGCCGGCTCGATCGAGCGCGGCGCCTGCACGGTCGCTCCGCCGGAGGTCATCATGACCATCGCGTGCGACGGCAGCTTGCCGACGATGAGGCTGACCTCGCAGCTGACTTCGATGAACGAGCCGGTGGTGCGCCGCGACAACGACGTGATGGCGGTGTCGATTAGAAAGCCTTTGCTGGGGGCGCCGTCGAGCGTGATGCCCGGGGTACGCTCGAGCTCGCGGGTGATGAACTCGCGCAGACGCTGCTTGAGCTCTGGCGAGGTGCGCTGCTTGGAGCCGATGCCGCCGACTTCGACGTGGAGTGCGCCGGGTGCCGGTCGAGCCGCCGGATGCGGCTGCCGGGCGACGGCGTAGGGGTCGCTGTTGCCGACGGGAGCGGTGGTCGGCGGTGTGGCCGCGAGTCGGGCGAGCGCGCTGTGCGCCTGCGAGCGAACCAGTGGGTCCGGGTCGCGCTGCGCTCGGTCGAGCGCGGCCGTCGCACGCCCATCTCCCAGGTCACCAAGCACCTGGGCGGCTTGCGCACGGACCGACTGATTTTCGTCGCTGAGCGCGCGTACGAGCGGATTGACCGCGCGCAGATCGCGCAGTCTCCCGAGGACGAAAGCGGCCTGCAAGCGAACCCGCCAGCTGGGATCCGTGAGCAGCGCCTGTCCCAGATCATCGACGCGGTCGGCATAGGCCGGCGGGCTCGCCAGACCGCTCACGATCAGGCCGACCACGACCAGCGGTCGGACGAGGCTGCCCTGCCGCCGAGCCTCTGCAGAGCGCGGCGCGGTCGGAGGCCTGACAATCTGTGGCGAACGCTGCACGGATCTGCCTGTCCATACTTTGCGGACCACGGCGCGTCCGCGTCAAGGTGAGCCTGGGTTGACCATATCGCACATGCGAAGTTGCGACGCTCTCCGTCGGCGCCTATCGTGGCCGGATGGCCGTGTCGGGTTCGTCGTCGGGCGCTTCGATTTCGAACGGGCCGCGTCCCGGGCCACGGCCGACCAAGAGCTCGACCAGCTCCAACCAACTCTTGATTGTCGGTCTGGTGGGCTGCGCGGCGATCGTCGTCGTGGTGGTGATTTCGATGCGCCTGTTGCAGCACGACCCGCCGCCACCACCGCCCCCGCCTTTGCCGACGGCGGAGCGGAGCGTCAACGCAGTGCTGCGCTACACTCCCGGGTACTTCAAGGCGCTCATCGACGACGACGCCAAGCGCTATGGGATCACGCCGGCACCGTCGATCGACGAACTGTCCCGTCCTTTGGTGTACGGCGACGAGCTCGCCGCACCGCGCCGCCTGCGCGGCAAAGGCGACAAGACCGCGACGGCGCATCTGTCGGTCGCGACCAAGGTGGTCAAGGAGTGGGCCTCGACGTCGACCGGCGAGCGCTTTCGGTTCGAGCATCTCGTTTTGACGATCACCAACTTGACCAACCGTCCGCTGGCATATCGCGTTCAGACCAGCGTCGATCATCCCGAGCATTGCGGCTCCAAGGGGTCGCTGGCGCACAATGCGATCGCGCTTGGCGCCGGCGAAACGGTCGAGCGCACCGAATGTCTATGGCACCCGGGCGACATGTTGAACGTGAACAAGGTCGAGACGCTGACGCTGACGCCGCTCGGCTATCGCTATGTGAGCCGGCTGGTGCCGACGCAGGTGCTGCTCGACGAGCGAACCGCGACTGGCCACGAGGCGCCGCCGGGGGTCAAGCCGTGTCAATTCGTGCCCTGGCGGGAGATTCAGTCAGCGGTCAAGACGGGCGGCATCGGCTGGGCGGACGTGATGGATTTCTACGCGCGCCACAACTGCGACGAGTACAGCTTCTGGGAGGGGTACCACCGCTGGAAGAAGCCCGGCACGCTGCCGTCGCACGCGCCGTAACGCCAGATCTTTTGCGGTCACAGGACGTGGACTTCGCCGGCGTCACCATCGACGATGACTTCGGCTCCTTCGGCGACCTGGGCCGGCCCGACTCCGATGACCGCGACAAGCCCGCGCTCGCGGGCGAGGAGCGCGCCATGAGAGGCGACGCCGCCCTCCTCGGTGATCAGCGCCGCCACGTCGCTCAAAAGCGGGCTCAGCGACGGTAGCAGCGCCTTGAGCCACACGACAGCGTCGCGGCTCGGGATCTGGGGATCGGACCCGTCGAGGTGCGTGACACGGCCGTGCGCTCGGCCGGTGGTGGGACGACCCCGCAAGATCCGCGCAAAGGGTGGATGCGGACGGGGGATGCCATCGTCGATCGCGTCGGGCGGTCGGGTCGCACGTGCTCGACGTGTAAAGAGCCGCGCTCCGTTCACTGCGTCTGTCACGTTATCGGGCAGCTCGAACCGCAGGTCGAACACGTGGTCACGCGCGGTCAACCGGCCCGCTTGGACGAGCGCCTGTCCGCGGCGTATGAGCGCCTCCCGCACGGCATGCTGCGCTGCAAAAAAAAGCGCGTCGTCGTCTTCGCCGATGCGCACCGCCAGTCGCGCTGTGGCTAGAATTTCGGGCCAGCGCGCCTGTGCGGAAGGCGAAAGGCGAGCCGCAATCTGCGCTGCATGGTCGATGGCGCCGCGCTCGGCGCTGCGCCGCCGCTCCTCTGGAGGGCCCCCCGTTTTTGCCGCCTGGGCGAGCCGTTCGACGCGCTTTCGCGATTCGCCGTCGGTGGCCAGGGCCACGTCCCAGCCCGGCGCCCAGCTGCCGAAGGCCGTGACATAGCCGTCCCAGCTTCGATCATCGAGCGCCCACAGGAGACACTCGCGATCGAAAGACGCGCCGCCCGCGCCGTCGAGCAGCGGGCCATGCGCGTCGAGCGACTCTCCCAGCTCGGTTTGCAGCAGCTCGTCGAGCGCCATCCGCGCCGAGCGTCGCGAGGGCGCCAGCTCGCTTGTGTAGTGTCGATACACGGTGTCGTAGGCGGCGAGCGCCGCGCCAAGCGACCCCTCCGCACGAGCGGTTGCGATCGTCTCGAAGAGCGATCGCGCCAGCTCCCGGTAGCGTTCGGCAAGACCCTCCCGCCATGGCGCTTCCGGGCGCGCGGGCGCCGTCGAAACGAACAGATACCCGCCGATCACGCGCTGCTCCGGCCCGACCTCGAGCCGCTCGACACGTGCCACAAGCTCGGCCTGCGCGGTCGACAGGGGCGTCGGGTTGTGCGCATCGCGCAGCCAGCTGCCGGCGACGGCGAAGAGTGAATCGGGCAGGGGTTGTGCGACGACGAGCTCCGGGCGCGGCCGCACCTGCAGAAGCGTGAACGTGGCTCCCTGTTGCGCCAACTCGGCAACGATCGGTCCGGCGAAAAATCGGGCTAGACGGGCGAGCAGCTGGCCGAGGGGGTCAGCGCTCGTCACCGAGTGGGCGGACGGAGTGCTCCACTCTGGCGCGGCCGCCGCTCGCTCCTCGACGAGGAATCCGTCACCGTCCGACATTGCGACGAGCATTTTGTCGGCCATGACCATCGGCTGTAGGAGCACGGCAATCGACCGCTCGTCGGTGTAGGCGCGGGCGCGCGGGCTGTGGGCCGACGCGCGCACCCGCTCGATCGCCGCCGGGACCGCCGCCAGCTCCACATGGAGAACACTTTGGAACACGCCAGCCCCGCTGCGCTGCGCCCCATCCTCGCCGCGCGCCGACGACCGAACCGCGAACGGCGCGTTCAATCCGGCCAAGCGTTGCGCCAGGTCGCCGACGTGGAGCGCCGCATCGGGAAGAACGACCACCCCGTCGAGCACGGGAAATCCGGCGGCGCGCGCCTGCGCCAACCGCACGGCCTTGGGGCCGGCAGCCGCCAGGTCCACGCACTGTGCGAGCGGTACGATGTTCAACGCTCGCTCCTCTTTTTCGCAGTGCGTCAGTCGTTGACGGTGAGGTCGATCTTGGTGCCCGGCGCGGCCGTCGTATCGCTGGTCGGCGTCTGGCTGATGACCACCCCTTGATCGTAGTCGTCGTTGGAGCCGTAATGCACAACACCGACGACGAAGCCGGCCTTGGTCGCCAGATCTTTGGCTCGCGACAGCGATTTGCCGACCAGTTGCGGCACCGGTGCGAGCGGCGAGCCGGTCGACACCTCGACATCGACCGCCGTGTCGGGCGGCAGCTCAGAACCGGCCGGCGCCAGCGAGCGCACGATGTTGCCCTTGGCCACCGACGCGGACTGAGTCTCGACAACGCGACCGAGTCGCAGCCCGACAGCGACCAACGCCGCGCGCGCGGCGTCCGTAGTCTGGCCGTCGATGGTGGGGACGTGCCGCGCCGAAGGCGCGCGCACCAGCATCGCGTGCACTTCGTCGCCGTGCTCGAGCTGCGAGCCGGGCAGCGGGCGCTGCTGCGTGAGGGCGCCCGGCGTTTGCGTCAGATCCTCGCGCTCGCCGTCGAGGACGAGGCGCAGCCCGCGGGCCTCCAAAAGGCCGCGTCCCTGCTCCGCGGAGAGGCCGCCCAGGAGCGGCACCTCGACCGTGTGCGCCGATAAATGCTGCCAGCCGACGACCATCCCGGCGCTGGTTAGAGCGGAGGTCACGATGCTGATGATCACGGTCGACACGGTGCGCGGCATGGTCACGCTACACACACTAGCCCCAAACGGGCCCCCGCGAAATTGCCGCTTGCGCCAGCCGTCGGCTATGTTGTGTGGGGTGGCGCGCATGCAGATCTGGATCGCGGTGATGGTCGGTGGCCTGGGCTGGGCGCTGGCGCCGCCCGTGCGCGCCGACGAACCGGTGCTGTTGGGTTTTCCGCTGCCGCGGCTTTCACCCTCCCCGGTGCCGTCGCCGTTCGAGCGGCCGCCCCGGCCGGCCCCCGTGCTGCAGGGCAGCAAAATCATTGCTCCCGACGCTGCCGTTACGCTCCACATGCACCCCACTAACCCGCGCAACGACGCCACGAAGATCGACGACGTGAGCCCGGACAAGCTGGCGCTGCGCGGCAAGGTCAAGGAGTGCTGCGGCTACCCGGTCGGCCTCAAAGAGGATTTTCGCCTCTCGTTTTACTGGCTGGCCTACGAATCGGAGTACGCCAGCCTCCCCTACAACACCGACGTCTACACCAAGCAGGGATTTTTCATCGGCCGCTTTCCGTCGGCGTTCGTGTTCGAGCTCAAGCTCGAAGGCTCGGGCATCCTGGCCGACGGCCGCGTCTTGAACTACGACGGCGAGTGCAGCTACGGCATGGGCACCTGCTTCAAGACTCTGGCCAACGACGATCATCCACTTGGGGCCGGCGTGCAGGGCCGGCGACTCGAAGCGTTTCGCTCGATCGCCGTCGATCCGCGGTACATCCCGATCGGCGCCACCGTTTATGTGCCGGAGCTGGTCGGCATCCCTTTGCCCGATGGCACGCGCCACGACGGCTGCTTGCGCGCGGACGACCAGGGCGGCGCCATCAAGCAGCACAAGCTCGATTTTTTCGTCGAGAGCTACGGTAATTTCAAGTTCATCGCCGATGCGCTGTGGTGGCACCTCAAGGCCACGCCGCACCTCGACGAGCCGCGCTGCGCATACCTGCGCGTCGGCGATCCGCGCGAGCGCAACAACGAGCACACCGACTGGCTGGCGCTGCACATGCGGGATCTGCAGCGCAAGCTTTCGCAACACGCACGGCAGGCGATGGCCAAGATCAAGCGCTCGCGGACGCAGGCGCAGGCGTGGGTCAAGCGGCACACCGCGGCCAAAGCGACGCCGCCCACCAAACAAAACGGCAGCAACAAAAGGAGCCATTGATGATCTCACCCCTCGACGGCATCCAGGATGCGCTGGGCATCGGCAGCTCGTTCGGTGGACGCGCCCTGGCGCGCGCCTGCGCGTCGGCCAAGCTGGGGCGCGTGGCGGCGCTTTCGCCGGGTGTGGCGCGCTCTTTGACTCAGCTCGGCCTGACGCCGCTTTTGGCGCGGCCGGTCGCCGGGCACCTCGAGCTCGAAGATCGGTCGGCCGAGGGGCTGTGCACGTCGGGCCTGGGGCCGGTCGAAGCGGCTCCGGCGCTGCTCATCGAATGTCGGCGCGTGGTCGCCTCGGGCGGTCGTGTTTGGGCCGCCACTCCGCAGAGTGTGACGCGGCGCGCTCCTGAGCCGTCGCTCGTGGCTGGACTGTTCCTGCACGCCGGCTTGATGGACCTCGAGCAGCGGGTCGAGCGTGGCGTCCTTTTGACCTCGGGCCGGGTGCGCTAATGAGATGCTTCTAACCCTGTTCCCCGAATGCGAGCTACACTGTTCCTAAGATGCGCGCGGCGCCTGCCGACATCGTCTCCGAACAGCTCGCAATCTATCTCGGCCCGCATACGGCGCGCAGCGCGGTAAAGACCTTCGCCCAAAAGGCGCTCAAGAAGGTCCCCGACGAGCTGACCCCAGCCGACATGCCGCAGCTGCTGCTCGCACTGCGTCCGATGCTGCGCACGCTGGTCGGGGGCCGAAAGAGCGAGGATATCCTGGCGCTGCTCGAGCGCGAGTTCGGGCTGTGAGCCTGGGCGCGAGTAGCGCTCGATGAGGTACTGGCTGCACGTCGCCTTGCCGCTGTGCGCCGGAGCCGCCGTTTTCCTTGGGCAGATGAGCGTTGGCAGTGCCGCCGGCCTGGCGACCTTTACGTTCGTCATCGGCACGCTGGGCAAGACGCTGGCCATCTTCGGCGCGCTTATCGCGGCGCTCTCGTTTGACCGCGGCGACTATTTGCGGCGCGCCTGGTTTCTGATCGTCGCCAACTACTCGTTCATTGCCATCAACGTGGTGCTCGCCGGCAGCGCCAAGCCGATGCTCTACGGCCTGAACGCCGTTCACCTGCCCGGCATCGCGCCCGGCTCCGTCGCGGCAGCCTACATTCGCAGCATCGGCGTGATTATTGGCAACACCTTGGGCGTCATCGGGACGCTGCTTTTGGCCCGCGCCTGGGCCGTGGCGGGGCTGGAGTCGGCACGCAGCGCGCTTCGCTGGACGGTCATCGCGGGCGCCATTGGCCTGGCTCTGGCCCTGCTCGCCAAGCCAGCGTACAGCGACATCAACGATCTCCTTCGCGAACGCAGCGTCGGAGCGGCGATCAGCGTGGCCTCCGATTTCGGCGACTTCATCAGCTTTTCGTTGATCGCGCCCATGTTGCTGACCGCCCTGGCCCTGCGCGGCGGCATGTTGATGTGGCCGTGGGCGCTGTACACCGGCAGCCAGTTCAGCTGGATGCTGTTTGATGCGGTGATGAGCCTGCCAACAACGCGGGTGACGTTGTCGATGGGCGAGTCGGCGCGCGTGACCGCCTGTATGCTCAGTCTGTCGGCGGGCGTCGCGCAGCATTACGCCGTGCGTGGGCCGCGCCGGGAAGTGGCGCGCGCGTGAGCTCCTCGGCAATCCATGACCGTCGGTACCCCCTTTTGACCGCGGCTTGCGTGGTCGCGGTCGTCGGGCTCGGGCTGGTCCAGCTGGCGCTTCCCGTCGAGGAACGCGCCAACTTTTGGTACACCGCGATCATGGGCGCCAAGCTCTTGGCTTTCGTCGGGGCGCTGGCGGCGGCGTTTGCCTTCGGGCCTGGCGACTACCTGCGGCGCGCCTGGCTGTTCATTGCCGCCAACTACGCCTGCATCACGTTCAACACAATCATCTTCGGCGGCCAAGGCCGCGGCACGCTCTTCGGCTGGCATCCGCACCTGGTCACGCTGTCGCCCGAGCTCGCTTCGCAGCTCAACATCAGCGCGCTCATTTTAGGCAACGTGCTAGCGGTGGTGGGGGCGGTGCTCTTGGCGCGCGCCTGGTCGGTCGCTGGGCTTGATCGCTCGGGCTCATCCGCGACCCGCATCGCCGTGATCCTGTGCGCGATCGCAATCGCCGCCGCGCTCACCGGCTATCCGATCTTCGAGTCGATTCGCGAGCTCAGCCACGGAGCAACTCTGCGCCGGATGGTCGGCCTGGTGATCAGTGGCTCCGATGCGCTGTGTTTCGCGCTGGTGGCACCGGTGCTGTTGACGGCGCTGGCGCTGCGCGGCGGCGTGTTGTGGTGGCCGTGGGTTTTGTACACGGCGAGCGGCCTGAGCTGGATGGTCTTCGACGCGATGCTCAGCAGCGGATCGCGGGCTGCGACCATCGTGCTCTTGTCGAACGGGATCCGCATGCTGGCGTGTCTGTTGTCGTTTGGCGCCGGAATCGCGCAGCGCTGGGCCGTTTCGAACCGTTAGTGTGCTGTCCGGTCAGACGTCGACGGTCAGGCCTTCTGACGCCGCGGTCAGCGCGATGCTTTTTCCGCCGCGCTCATCGAGCAGCTGGCGGGTTCGTGTTGCCAGCGTGTCGACGGCGTCGTCGCCGTAGTCCTGGTCGTAGTGAAACATGACCAGCCGTTTGACCGCTCCTTGGATGGCCGCGTCGACGGCATCGGCGATCGACGAATAGCCGCGGCTCAGCCGCTCGGCCCGATCCTCGGGCGAGTAGGTGCAATCGTGAATGAGCACGTCGGCGCCGTGATAGACCGCTCGCACCTCGGGGCTCGGTCCCGACGGCGGATAGCCGCAATCGGGCGCGTAGACCAGCACCTTGCCGTCGGCCTCGAAGCGATAGGCCAGCGCCTTGGTGGGCCCATGCGGATTGAGCCGCGCCGAGACGCGCATCTGCCCGCAGTCGAGCGTCCGCTCTTCGCTGCCGCCGTCGACGGCGATGAAATCGAAGGTCGCGCCCAGATTTCGCATCGTGTAGAGCGGCGAAAAATTAGGGTCCATCTGCCCTTCGAGCATGCCCTCGAGCATGCCGGGCGAGCGCGCCGGGCCATAAATCGTAAACGTGTTGCCGCGCACGAAGATCGGCGCGCAAAACGGAAAACCCTGAATATGGTCCCAATGCTGATGCGACAAAAAGATGCGCCCGTTGCCGAGCCCTTTGCCGAAGTCGCCCTGCATGAGCTGCCGGCCGAGCAACACCGCGCCGGTCCCCATGTCCAGAATGTTGAGCTCGCCGTTGGCCGTGCGGAGCTCGACGCACGAGGTGTTGCCGCCGTAGCGATTGGTCTCGGGGCCGGGCGCCGGAACCGAGCCGCGCACGCCCCAGAACGTGACCTTCACTTTTGGCCCTTCATCGGGTCCGCCGGGTCCAAAATCAAGCCCTCCGCGGCGGCGATGATGTTCAAGTCCGGCGTCTGGCCGCGGTGGTATTCGAGCAGCGCATCGATCTGATCGTCGGTTCGTTCGGGCGCATGGTGAAACAGCACCACGGTCTTGGCGCCCGCGGCGCGGACGATCTCGATCGCGTCCTCGGGGCACGAATGGCCCCAGTGCGGCTTGTCGCGATATTCCGCGGGTGTGAATTGCGTATCGTAGATGACCAGGTCGGCGCCTTCGCACAGCCGCACCACGCCGTCGCGCATCGTCGCCAGCTTGGCGGCGTCCGCGGGGGTCAGCGGGTCGCCCGGCTTGGGCGGGGTGTGGATGAACTCCTGCTCGATGAGGATGTCGCGGAAGGGCGCGGTGTCGGTCACATACGCCACCGAGTGACCTTCGTAATCGAGACGGTAGGCGATGGCGATCCACGGGTGATTGAGACGCGTGCACGAGACGCGAACCGGCCCGATCTCGAAGTGCGCTCCCTCAACCAGCTCGCGAAACGCGACGTCGGCCTTGACCTTGTCGAACGGCACCGGAAAGTAGGGCGACTCGGTTTGCGACGCGAACACCGAGCGCAGATGGGTGTCGTCGCGATGGCGGGCGTACACCGAAAAGCGATTGCCCTCTTGATAGAGCGGGGCAAAGAACGGCAACCCCTGGATGTGATCCCAGTGGGTGTGGCTGACGAGCAGGTGCGCCTGCCCTTTGCCGGCCGCGAACTCGCCCGTCATCATCTCTTTGCCGAGGTGGCGCAGCCCGGTGCCGGCGTCGATGATGATGCGCGGGCCGGCCGGATCGTCGGTGACGCGGACCTCGACGCACGACGTGTTGCCGCCGTAGCGATTGGTCTCGCGTCCGGGCACGGGATAGGAGCCGCGGACTCCCCAAAATCGGACGTTCATACGCGTGGCCCGGAAAATGGTTCTGTCGCGCCCAACCGCAACCCGGCAAGCATCAGACCCATTTCCTCGACGGTAACATGCGCATTTCTAAAACGCCACTTCGGGGCCCAGTCCGATGGCGACGGAGGCGAGGCCGCCTGAGAGGTCGATGTAAAAGAGGATCGAGTCGTGGCCGTAGGGGAGCACGCTGGGAGCCGCCGAGCCGCCGGTCGCAATGAGCGGTGTGGCGGCGGTTTGCATGGGCTCGCCGTCGTCGTAAGCGCTGGCGTAGGTGGCGACGCCGCCGCCGACCGTCGCGGCCGGTCCCGAGAAGTAGACGTCGAACCTGCGCCGACCGAGCTCGGTAACAAAGACGCGGGCGCGCGCATGATCGATCGACGCGTCGAGCGATCCCCGAGCGATCACGAACGGGTCGCGCTCGGCGGTCTCGGCCTTGGCGTCCAACCGCTGCACCGCCGGCAACTTTCCGACCGCGGCGCCGCTCCAGTCGGTCAGCGCGGAATCCGCAGCCCACACTTGGCCGCGGGCCACATAATAGAGGCGCAGGCGCGAGCCGATCTGCACCACCGACGGGCTACTCAGCGCACCCTCGTTTGCGTCGGGCATGAGGAGCGGGCCGAGCTTGGTCAAGGTGGGCGTGGCGCCGGCCGGCCCGCGGGCCACGCCGATGGCTCCGCCGGCGCTGTAAAAGAGCAGCTGCGTGCCGTCGGCCAGCGCCACCAGGCTGGGGTGAGCGACCGCGCTGCCCTCCCACGGCTGATCCGCGACGATGACGTCGTCGGGTGTGGCGAATCCTTGGCGCGCGTCCGTGGTGGTGCTGCGCGCGATCGTGCTGTGGCTCGCGGGGTCGCTCTGGGCGAGCGGTTTGGCGGTGACATACAGGACCAGCTCATTGCCGAGTGCTACGGCCATCGGGTCGTCGTAGTCGAACCCCGCGCTGCTCAAGACAAAGGGCGGCGCGTTGAGATGCGGCGCCTGCGTCGCGCTGAGCGGCACGAAGGGCCCGAGCTGACCGTTGGGCGGATTCGACACACCGCCGCCCGAGCCGCCGGCAGTCCCGCAGCCGACCACGACCAACGCCGCGCACAACGTGAGCGCGCGCATCAGAACTGGCTCCGCAGGGTGAGCCCCATATTGAGAACGACGCCGTCGGAGGCGACGTCGCCGATCGGATTGCGCGGGTCGAGCTTGGGCATCAGGCGCTCGGCCAAATAGGTGCACGCCAGGTGCGCATCGAGCGACAGCGGCCGCCGCAAAATCCGCGAAATTTTTCGCAGCTCGATGCCGGCGCCAACGCTGAAGGTGTGCTTGTTGTTGTCGACCAGCGTCGATTCGCCGATCTGGTCCGGCACCGGCGACGGCTCGTACGCGTAGCCGAAGCGCAGGTCGACCGCGGCGTGTTCGCGATCCGCCGCGCGCCATTCGACCCCCAGCCGCGGTATCGCAATGTCGTGGAACTGCGACGCGGGATAGCTGCGCTGCGGCGGCAGCATCACCAGGCTCTGATACTGCTTCAAGTTGAGGTTGAAAATCAGCTGCGAGGCCGGCACTGGAAAATCGCTCCAGCGCGCGAACGTGAGATCGAAGCTGACCCACAAATCGCGCCGTAGGTGCATCGCCGCCGCGCCGGTCAGCTGCCACGGTTGAAACAGATCCTCGGAGACGGTGCGCACATAAAAATAGCCGTTGGCCACGATGGGGTTTTTCCCCAGGCCGATGTTGCCGTCGATCTGAAACTGCTGGTCGACCTTGAGGCCGAACTTGTCGCGGTAGGTGGCGGCGACCGACAGCCAGCGCGTGATGTCCCAGGCGATGCCGAATTGCGGATAGCGGACCGCGACCAGATCGACGTTGATGCTGGTCGACAGATCGCTCAGGTTGGGGTCGCCGATCGAGATCGCGCCTTGCAAGTTGACCGCACCCGAGGTGCGCGACATGAAGGTGAGGCCGCCGCCGATGTACAGGCCGGGGAGGATCTGAATCGCGATGTTCGACTGCATGACCAGCCGCTGCACGCGGCTGCCGTAGTAGACGAAGCGCGGCTGGGCGAAGGGCAGCGACGAGACTTCGGTCAGCTGCTGGTCGGGCAGCCACACCAGCACGCCAAAGGCGAAGCGCACCGGGCCGATCTTGCCGGGCGCGGCGAGCGCGACTTCGAAGCCGTGGCTACTGCGCTGGCCGACGTTGCGCCGGTCGATGCGCAGCAGGGGGTCGGCGTAGGCGTAGCCGATGTCGATCTGCAGGTCGTGGCCGCGCGCCAGGCCGGCCGGGTTGTAGTAGTTGGCCGAGCCATCGTCAGCGCGGGCTGCGAACGCGCCGGCCAGCCCCTGCGCGTGTGAGCCGAAGCCGTAGGCGTCGAGCGGATTGGCTTGTGCATTTTTAGTGCACAAAAGCAGAGCCGTCAGAACCAGGACGCGTCTCACAGGTTGACTCCGAACGTGCCGCCGAAGACGCCAAATTGTCCCGCCGCGCTCGGTGAATTGGCCAGCGCGTGAAGTTGACCGAATAGCTCCAGCGAAAAGCCGTAACGTCCGCCATGCTCGACGGCGAAACCGGCGGTCACCACATGGCGATTGGCATCGACCAGGAGGGGCTGATCGGACGGGGCTGGACTCCACTCGAAATAGTAGCCGCCGCGCGCAACGACCGCGAAATGGCGCGGCAACGTAAAGCGCGACTCGATCGCGGCACGCGGCACGAAGGTGTCGTGGTAACGCGTCGGCGGCAGAAGCGGTGCGCCTTGGGTGGCCTGCTCGACCGGCTGGTGATACGCCGACCAGTGCTTCCAGGTGCCGCCGAGAATCAGCTTGAGGCGGCCGACGGCGTACGCGGCTTCGAGCGCCAGCTGCAGCGGGTCGTATTGCGCGGTGCCGGAGATGCGGATGGTGGGCAGCGTGATCGGCAGCTTGTTGCCCAGGTTGGTGATGACCTTGAGGTCGTAGGTCGACTTGGACTGGCCGCGCAGGGTCAGGCCGACGCGCAGCGCGTCGGTGGCGACGACGCGCACGCCGACCACCGGTGCAAAATTGGTGATCAGCTGCTCGTCCGAGACGGTGGAGATGTGCTGCCCCGCGTCGATGCCCAAGGAGATGGTTCCGGCCAGCCCGGCCAGCGCTAGGACGCCGCCGCCGATGCTCAGCCGACGATGCAGCTTGAGCCCGCCGGCGACGAGCACCGAGACCACCTGCGTGCGATCGCCGAGCAGCGCCAGCCGTGGCGATGACGGGTAGGGGTCGGCGGCGCGATTGATGACGCCGGACGGAAAATAGAAGCCCAGGCCGATTACGACGCGATCTTTGAGCACGCCACCGAACCCGATGGGCAGCGCGGCGCCGAGCACCACGCCGTCGGTGTGTCGGATGACGTCGTGCACGCCGTC
>JBBQIO010000002.1:0-20813 GCA_038325015.1 Polyangia bacterium | reverse complement strand
AAGAGGAGCTGCGGCTCGGCGCGCTCATCCCGCTGCTCGATGCCTACGACAGGCCGCGCACGCGCGGTGAGTGCATGACCAGCGAGCGGCCCTGTCCGTTCGTCTCGTGCAAGCACCACCTGTATCTGGATGTGAATCCGGAGACCGGGAGCATGAAGCTGAATTTCCCCGACCTCGAAGTTTGGGAGATGAAGGAGACCTGCTCGCTCGACGTGGCCGACAAGAGCGGCATCACGCTCGAAGAGGTGGGCGAGATCCTCAACCTGACGCGCGAGCGGATTCGTCAAGTCGAGGTGCGCGGGCTCTTGAAGCTCAAGATGGTCGGCCCCGGCGAAGAGCCGCTGCCCGGCGAGCCCGGCTGGGTCAGCTCCTTCATCACCGACTGAAGAGCGCGTCGGTCCTCGCTTGGGCATTGCGACTAGAAGCGAAGGACCGGCAACGAGAAGATCAGCGCGTGCTTCGGGGTGCTGTCGTCTGGCTTGGACAGCTCCTTGAGCTGCGCATTCGACTGCGCGAAAGAGACGGCGCCAGGTATCCAAAGTGGAATGCCGGTCACGACGGCCGACAAGCCGATGAGTCCTTCGAGCACTTGATCGACGGTGCTTCCGTCGTGCACAAACGCATAGGCCGTGACCGCGGCGCCGCCGATATTCAGCGTGAGCCCAACGACCATGAGCGCAATGGCGCGGCTGCGGCGCGCGTGCTGCAACTTGATTTGCTGGCGGCGATAGGCCTCCGGCATCGGCGCCTGAGAGGAATAGTAGCCGTAGCCTTGCGGAACGTACGGTATGTACAGCGGCTGCGGCATCGGAGCGGTGGAGGGGGCTGGCGCCGCTTTTTCTCGGGCGCGCGTACGGTCGGCAGCGATGCGCGCGCGCAAGTTGTCGGCGAATTGCTTGTCGTCGTCGGTGGTGGCGACGCCAGCGCGGGCTAGATAGCGCTCGAAGTTGATCGCTGCGTCGGCGTAGCGCCCCAGTCGTTCGAGGCAGGTGCCAATATCGTACGAGAGCTTGGCGGCAGTGGCCAAGCTATCGGCACGCTGGAATTCGGCGAGCGCAGTTTCGAACTCGCCCCGATCGAACGCCGATTTGCCGGTTGCGAACGCCTGCTTCGCGGCGCTCCATTTCGCTTCGTCGGGCGGCGCGGACGACGGCGCCTGCTCGGCGAGAGCCGGGCGTTCGACCAGACGGGCGACGAGTAGAGCGGTCAAGGCGAGCGCAATCGTTCGCATGAAACCTCGTACCATAGTGCCCGCTGCGGCCGCTACGCGCGTCGAATCACCAGCGCGTTCCAGAGCGCTGGACCGAAGAGCGGAATCCAGCGCAGCGCGCGAGCGGTGACAGGTTCGACCGTCGGCGGCTCCAGGCGCCGGCTTTCTTCGACCAGCGCGGCGAGAAGCACGAGCTCGAATAGGAGATCGAGCGTCATCACGTGCACCAACCCCGAGGCGCGGAACGCGCTTGCGAACGCGGACGCGTGGCCCAACACCAGAGCCCACGCCGCCAGCGCGGACATGCCGAGCACGATGGTCCAGCCGACGGGTCGCGACGACGCGAAGCGCGTGATGCGCCCGGCTGGACGGTCGAGCTCAGGCGTTTTTGCACGTAGCAGCAAATAGGGGACGACGATGAACGAGCCGAAGAGGAAGGACGCCACTCCGAACGGCCAGCCTGACAAACGCTGAAAGCGCCCATCGCGCAAAAGAAAAATCACAAACAGATCGGCAGTCAGACCCAGCATCAGGAAGACGCCGACGACCGCCGGATCGACGCCCGCAAAATTTCGCGTGACGAGCCCTCGCCAGAGCGCGCGATCGAGCGTCGGATGAGGCGGTGGCGCGGCGACGATCCAGTAGGCAATCAGCCCCGCCCAAACGAGAAACAAAACGATCTTCCATCGCGTGTCGGACACGCGCCACACAGATCATCACGCCTATTCGAAAGTGGGTTGTCGGTGATAATTGCGCGCCCATCTGTGAGGCCCCATGACCAATCCGATCGCACGCCTCTTGCCACTGTGGGCCCTTGGTCTTTCGTTGCTGATCTACGGCGGCGTGATCGCGGTCAAACGCATCGTCGCTGCGATCGAAGGCAACGAGAGCCTGAGCTGGCCGACGACCGACGGGCAAATCACCACCTCGGCCCTCGGCGAAGGGTCGGTAGCGGGGCTGCGTGGAAGCTCCCATCGGGTGTGGAGCCCCAACGTGTCCTATCGATACCGTGTTGGTGGCCAGGACTACACCGGAACGCGCGTGGATTTCAGCGAGTCGCCGACGAAGGACCAGGCGCGCATGGCGGCGACCGTGAAGCGATTCGCTGTCGCTGCGCCCGTGACCGTCCACTATCGCGCACAGGACCCCAATCACTCCGTGCTCGATGCCGGTGCATCGTCTGTGCCCTGGAAGAGAAAGGTCCTTGGCGTGTGCGGCGTCGGCGCCGCGCTGATCCTGGCGGCCTATTTGTTGGCGTGGCGGTTCGGTTACAATAGATGAGGGGGAGCTGGTGATTTTGGACGGGGCGGCTGCTCCGAGTGAGTCTACGGCCTGTTTGTCGACTGCTCCTCAACGTTGGTGTCGTGCGAGAGGCGTTCTACTGCACGGTTACGCCAACCATGATCGACCCCGCCACAAGTATCGTCGCCGGATCGGTTGTCACTACCCAGGCGGCGCCATGCTGACCGCTCGTTGCGGTTGCGGGAATGGTCAACGTCACATTCACTGTGGCGCCCGGCGCGACGGAATTCGCGCTCAGAACCGGCGTGGTTTGAAAATCTACGTTGTAGTCGCCCTCGCCCACGGCCAACAACATCGCCGACTGACCCGGCTTCGACGACCAGCCGGTGAGAGCAATCGGAACTTGCGTGCCGGGAGCGCCGGTGACCATTGTCGTCGGGCCGGTCAGCGAGAAATAGTTAACTTTCGGGCGTCTCATTCGTGTTGCCTCGTGAGTGTTTAATTATCGGTACGAGCTCACAAAAGGTGGCGCGGAACGCGCCAATTTCGTCCGGGATCGCGTCAAAATCGATTTGCTGCGCCGCGTTCGTCGATAGGCAGCGGCTGTTCCGCCCGCGCGAGCCGCGACGTCCGATTGCGTCGCGAAGGGACTTTAACCCCGCGCTGGCGCAGACTGATAGTGTCGCAACAATGAAATTATCAGTTGTGGCGATGGTTGTGGCGCTGGTAGCGCAAGCGGCGACGGCACAGGCGTTCTGTGGCTTCTTCGTCTCGGGCGCCGATCAAAAACTCTACAATAACGCGTCGCACGTGGTGCTCATGCGCAAGGGCAATCGCGTGGTCATGACCATGTCCAACAATTACAAAGGGCCGGCGGAAGACTTCGCCATGGTGGTGCCGGTTCCGGTGGTGCTGCAGAAGCGCCAGGTCAAAACGTTGAGCCCCGGCGTGTTCCATCACATCGACGAGCTGACCGCGCCGCGTTTGGTCGAATACTGGGAGCAGGATCCGTGCAACCCGGGGTCGGGCAGCCTGGCTCACGGTGGCGGTCGCATGATGGCGCCGCCGAGTAAAGCGGCATCCAATGGTCTCGACGACGCGAATAAAGAGTACGGCGTCAAGATCGAGGCGAAGTTCACTTCGGGCGAATACGAAGTCTTGATCCTGTCAGCCAAAGACTCGGGCGGGCTCGAGGCCTGGCTCAAGGACAGTCACTACAAGATCCCCGACGGCGCTGCCGCGGCGCTCGCGCCCTACGTTCACGACGAGATGAAATTCTTCGTCGCCAAGGTCAATGTCCAGAAGGTCAAGTTCGATGCCAACCAGCAGGTGATTTTGTCGCCGCTGCAGTTCGCCTACGAGGCCAACGAGCTGCGCCTGCCGGTGCGCTTGGGCCTGCTCAACGCCAACGGACAGCAAGATCTAATTGTCTATGTGCTGCATCCGACCAAGCGCTTCGAGGTGGCCAACTATCCCAACGTCAATATCGTCTCCAACCTCGACGTGGCCACTTCTGTGAAGAAGAGCTTCGGATCGTTCTACGCCGAGCTGTTCGACGAGACCCTGCGCCGCCACCAGAACAAGGCCGTGGTGACCGAATACGCGTGGGACACCGGCTCGTGCGATCCCTGTCCGGGCCCGCCGCTAGACGACAGCGACCTCAACACGCTGGGCGCGGCGCGCCTAGGCAACGACGGACAATGGGTGGTCACCCGGCTACACACGCGCTACGACAAGCAGACCCTCTCGGAAGATTTGATCCTCCGCGCGGTCAAGCCGCTCGAGGGTGGGCGCGCCGCGCGCGAAGACGGAGGCGGTCCCCACGGCGCAAAAAAATCGGACAGCAACAACTTTCAAGCACGCTACATCGTCCGCCACTACTGGAGTAAGAAGCTGACGTGCGACCAGCCCCAACGCGGTGTGTGGGGTGGCCCGCCCGACGGGCGCGAGGAGAATTTTCGGCCCACCGCCGCGCGCGATCTGGCCAGCGCCGCCCGCGGTCAGGTCAAGCTCGACGAGGTCGTCAAGACGGCCGTGCCCGAGCTGGGCCTGGCCGGCGCCCACAAAAAATAATCGGTCTTTGGGCTGCGGCCGAGCCTTGCGAGTGGCGGCGGCGCGTCAGCGACAGCGCGAATGGCGCCATCAGCAACAGCGCACCGAATGGAAAGGGTGCGCCCTGCACCATGTGGCAATCGCAGGCCCAGTGCGGCGCATTGTGCAGCGGGCCGAGATCCGCCGCCGGGTGGATGACTACCTGGGTCCTGAGCTGATGGCGTCGACCTGCGCCAAATCGAAAGGGGTCGCGAGGTCCGTCACGGCGCCGCCGAAATCTACGAGCTGGCTCGACAGATCGGCGGGTGGCGCCTGCACCGTCACGTCGAACATGCGGCCGGCCGACGTTCCGTCCTTCGCTTGGTCGATCCCGTTGGACGCGAGCGCGTTCACATAGAGCGTGAGCGGACCGGGATCGCTCGGCGCAGTCAATGTGAACTCCAGTTGCACAGTCTTGCCGGTCGGCCAACTCTTGGTGTGTCTGACTTCGCCGCCATCGCGATAACTGGTGTTGGTCGGGCCGGCAACGATGCCGAGCTTGCCGGCGGACGAGGCGATGTCGAACCCGACGGTGGTGCTGCTCGCGGCGCTAACCACATCAAGCGTGAAGGTCGCCTTCTGCCCGGCCATCAGGGTCCTTGGCCCCGACAGGGTCACGCTCGTCGGCGGAGTGGCATTGGTTGCACGACATCGCGGGTGGCTGCCTGAATAATCAGTCACGCCCAGCGCCATACCCAAACGCACGCCCGGCGACCATCAGTGTGAGCAGCACAGTGATGCGCGAGTGGCTCATACGCGCATCGCTGGGTGCTCTTCGCCGCGGAAGCTTCGGCGTGCCGACGAATTGCCCGCTGTCGTGGCAGCGCGCGCAAGTGACGGCGCGGTGCTCGCCCTTGAGGACGAGCCGAACGTCGCGTGCTTGGCCACGTCTACCGTCGAGGGCTTCCAGCTCTGGGTGATGTGGCAACACTTGTTCGCCGCGCTTTGGCTGCACCGACCAGTGCCGGCGTTCGATCACCACAAGACGCTGTTTGCGCTCGACCGTCGCCATGCTGCAGTCAAATGCACGCAGTGCCACGATGTACAGCGCGCAGCGCGGCTCGATCCCAACTGTCGCACCTGCCACGGCGATCCTCACCGCGGCCGCGCGCAACTGGATTGCGCCGACTGTCATCGTGCCGACGTTTGGAACCTGGTGCGCTGCGATCATGATCGCACCGAGTTTCCGCTGCGCGGCCGCCACTTCACGAGGCCGTGCCGCGATTGCCACGTCGACGATCAGTTCACCGGCGTGCGCCCCGAATGCGTGTCCTGCCATCGCGCCGATCGGCAGCGCGCCGATTCATCGCACATGGATCATCGCGGATTCAGCTTCCACTGCGGCGGCTGCCATCGCACGTTCAATTGGTGATCGGCCGTCATTCGATCGGCGATGACTCCTTCCTTTACCAAGCTTTGCCGCAGCGGTGCGCGCACGTGATGGCAGCGGCGGCGGTGACCAGCGTCGAATGGTAGTTGGCGGAGAAACGCGCGCGCGACTGGTCTTGGTTGCTCCTGTCCCTGCCCACACCGGTGAATCGCCGACTCCAGGCCCGATAGAACGGGACCATCCCGTCCTCCTCCTGCAGATCGGCGAGCGCCTGCCACGCGCTCACCGGCGCGCACTGCGAGAGTTCGTGGGCACACAGAATGAGCTCGGCTGCGATGTCGATTTCGCCGGTCGCAAACGCCAGATCGATCCAGGTCGGCAGCGCGCTGCCGATTCGGGCGGCGACCTCTTCCGGCACGAGGCCGGCGGGCGCGAGATAGAGCACGACATGCGCGGCGACATAGGCGTCGAGGCGGGTGCGTTGGGCCGGAACGAGGTCCTCGGCCAAGAAGCTTGTGGCTAGCGCGTCACGAACGCTGGCCGGGTCGGCCAGCTCGCACGCCGTCAACGCGCCGGCCACCAGGATGCGCAGGGTGGGGTTCGAGGAGTCGCTCCCGCAGCGACGCAGGGTCTCTTCAAGCGCCGCGTTGCGCCGGCCGTGTCGCCAAAACGGCGGATACACCGTCGCAATATGCGGCCAGCGCGCCGCCGCGACGCACAGCGACTCGCCATTTCCGAGCGCGCTCCAGCAAGCGTCGAGCAGTGGGGAGCCCTCGCCCCGGCCGGCGTCGATGAACGCGGCGGCCATGAACGCCACTTCGCCGCAACGTTTGAGTCGAACTGGCTCGTCGACCGCGCCGAAGTGCGGCGCCTCGGCGACAATGAAAGCAAACGCGCGATCGGCGAGCAACATGGAGGGCTGCACGCTAACCAATCGGGCACACTTGGCGTATAAATAGTGAAACGAACCAACGCGGAGCCCGTCATGCCCGGTCCCACCACGTCCGACAAAGCCGAAGACATCGGCAACAACATCCTGACCGGCATTCCCGGCGTCGGCACGGTGGTCAACGGCTATCGCGTGATTTCGGACCTCGCTACCATGGCCGGCGGCGAATCGACCGATCCCAAACAGGACCACCGCGATCTGGCGTCGGATGCGCTCGGCATGGTGCCGCTCCTGGGCACTGTGATGAGCATCGGCGGCATCGCCTACGACATCCTGGCCAGTAACGACACCTCCAGCAATCTCACCAATCAGATTCTCGGCGGGCAAGACAAATACGCCCCCGACCACTCAGACGACGGCCCCGATGCCCCACCGGCGACGTCCTCGTCGTCCGGCCCGCAGTCGACCTCCTCGGGGGATCAGTCGTCGTCGTCAGGAGACCAGTCGACCTCCTCGGGTGATCAGTCGTCGTCGTCGGGCTCCCAGTCGACCAGCGCCAACGCCTGCAGCTCGGACGGCGATTCGTAGCGCGTCCTAAAGGCCGATCCAGCGCAGCCACTCGGGCGGCGCTCCGTCGATCTTCCAGCGCTCGGCGCTGGCTGCCATCACCGTGAGATCCATCGTCGGCAGCGGCTCGAACGACGCCACCATGTCGAGTAGCACGGGTTCGTACGCGAGCGCGACGGCCACCGCGCTGGTGAGCCGGGCGACGTACAGATAGCGACCGTCCTCCAGAGCACATGTGGTGTGCAGCAGGCGCGGCCCGTCGGGGAAGCGACCCAGCGCACGCGCCAGTACGCCCTTGAGCGTGGGATGCTCGACGAGCTTGTGCTCGATCGGCTGCTCGAGCCCGAAGGTTTGTACGTCGTCATGCAGAAGGTTGTCGATGCGCAGCGCCACTCCGGTCTGGTGCACCGGCCGCGCGGGTAACACCACGAGCCGCGCCGACACGCGCGGATAATCGGGCGCCAACCATTCGGTCTGCAGGCCGCGCACCACCGGATGCCAGCCGCGCGGCGGACGATAGAAGAAGCGTCGGTGGCGCCCCTGCCCAAGCCCCAGGGGCAGATGCTGGATCACCTCGCGAACCAGCGCGCGCATCGGCTCGGCAGGTCGATCGGCTGGAACGGTCGCTTCGAGCAGCGTCTGAAAATCGTCGCCATACAGGACGCCCAAGATCTGGGTCGGCGCGTCGGCAACAACTACCAGCGCACCATATTCGCCCGCCGAAGTGGTCACCCGCTCGACGGAGACAGCGGCGTTGGGTCGTGGACCGATGCGCTCGGCCAAAAGCGTGCGCAGCGGCGCCAGCGGTCGGCAGTGTTCGGTGATGGTCAGAGGCGTGAGTGCTGGGGCGTGTCCCGAGGGTGGGCGAACGAGCGTGCTGCCCTGCTTGCGCTGGACCGTCCAGCCCTCGAACAGTGGCATGGCCGGATGATAACATCCGGCTCATGCGTCTTTGTGTCGAGCTGGATGCGCCGTGGCAAGCGGCGGCGCCCGGCGACGGCGAAGAGCTGGCGTATGAGCGCGCCGACCTCGGCTTGCGCCTGGCGACCACACGCTGTCGACACGAAGAAGCGGCGATCGGGAGCGCCAACGAGCGATCGGCGACGGGATGGCCGGCGCAGGTGACCCGGTCGGACGATGCCGTGCGTGTCAGCTATCAGCTCTTCGAATGGCGGGCCGATGTAGTGGTGACCGGCCCGGCCGGCGAGCTGGCCGCGCGACACGAAGAGCTAGTGGCGCTGGCGCGCTCGGCGCATATCGACGGCACGGCAGTAGTCGCGTGTCTGGCCGACCTCTTTAGCGGGCTGCCCTAATCCCAAACAGCCGCTAAGGGCGCTAAGTCACCTGCATGAAGGTGCCGCAACCGTAGACTACGTCGATGGCGCCGCCATGGTCTTGGCGGACGGTGTTGCAAATCGACGGGCACAACAGGACCTGTTTCGGGGCGTTCGGGTCGTCGTAATACCAGCCGTACGATCCGGTGCACATCGGGTCGTACAGCAGATCTTCGGTCGCCGCGCCGGACGGCGTGAACGTGACGTTCACCTGATCGAAATTGATGGTCTGGTGGTTCGGCGGCGCTGGAATCGGGAAGTTGCAGCTCAGGACGAGTCCGCGAATCTGCTCCAGCGCGGTCAACAGGTCACTCTTGGTCTTGACCGGGTCGCCGACCGTGACCGGGATGGGTGACGGCTGACCACCACCCTGGGCGATAGTGTCGAGCGCCATCTCGGTACCGACGCCGACGACATAGGTCGGCAGCGTCGTATTGACCATTCCGAGCGCCTGCGCCACGTCGCGATCGCTGCCGCAGGTGTCGGGCACGCCGTCGGTGACCAGGACCAGCGCGACCTGTTTTTGTTGCTGCAGCAGCGTCTGCCCATACGCGATCATCCCTTGCACCGCGGGTAAGGTCGGGGTCGACCCGGTTCCCGGCGTGTTGGCCTCGATGAGCGCGGCAAACGGGCTCGGCGCTGGCAGCGCCGTCAACGGCACGCCGGTCGCCCCTGGAGCGCCCGGGTCGTACGCTGATAAGTTGCACTGGTCTTGTGGATTGACAGTGTACGGAAAGATCGTCATCGCCGCGCTCAAACCGGCCGACTCCGGATCGGCGAAAAACGCCTCCAAGCCGCCCTGCACCGACGCGTACTTCGAGACCGGCGGAGTCCCGTAGGTGTCGGCCATGCTCTCGGAGGCATCGAGCAAGAACAGCAGCGTCACCGCCTTGAGCTCGGCTTTGGCGCTCGTCCCGGCGCAGGCCAGATCGTACATGAGCGGTCCGACGGCCATGTCCGTCCGCGTGGCGCTCATGTCGCCGTCCGGGTGGGGGTGCGACGCGTGATGACTGGAGCAGCCGAGCGCAAGCGCGCTGGCGGCCCCGAGCAACAGGGCAAGTGATCTCACGACAGCCTCACGCCGCCGAGCCCGTTAGGGCCGCGGCTCAGGTGATGATCGATGCGCAACCCACCACGATGTTGATCTGGCCATCCGTCGAGTTGCGCACGACGTCGCACGCCCCGTCGCACAGAATGATTTCCGTCGGATCGGTCGCGTTGTCGTAATACCAGCCGTTGAACGGCGCCAGCGAGCAGCGGTCCTTGGACTTGACATAAAGGTAGCTCACCGACGAGGTCTGCTCGGTGAATGTCAAGTTGACCTTGTTGAAGTCGAGGACCTGGCCAGGCTCGGCCGTCGGCACGGCAAACTGACACACCAGGGACTCTTGCCGGATCGTATTGAGCGCGTCTGCAAAGGCCGCCTCCGTGTTGGCCGAGGTGTCGATGTGAAACGCGGTCGGCGTTCCACCGCCCGCCGCCGCGATCGCGTCGAGGGCCGCCAGATTGTCGCCAACGCCGATGACATAGGTGGGGATCGCCGGCGAGCCCTGCGCGTAGGACTGGACGACCTTGACCACGCTGGCGATGGTGTTGGGTGCGCCGGCGTCGTTCGGCGGGCTGCACGTGCCGTCGGGAATGCCGTCGGTGGCCAAGACGACGACCGTCTTGCGCGAGGTGTTCGCCTGCTGGTTTTGCAGCGCGTATTGCAACATACCCTCGATCGCCGGCAGGGTCGGCGTGCCGCCGGACATCTGACGCGAGTTGATCGACTTGTCCAGCTGATCGATGCCGGCCGGATTCAGCGCCGTGACCGCCACGCCATTGGACTTGCCGTTGACGTCCAGCGCTCCGAGCATCGCGTAGTCGGCGACATTGCACGCGTGCCGCAGCGGGAAATACTGCAGGCCCGCGCCGACGCCGGTCAGCGTCGGATCCATTAAGAACGTTTCGAGCGCATTGGAGACCGACAGCCACTTGAGGTCGTAATCCATCGAGTACGAGTTATCGAGCAGGAACAGAAGGTCGATGCCGACCTGCTGCGCCTGCTTCGTGGTCTGCGCGCAGATCGACGCCTCGACGTTGAGCAGGTCGTCGTGGGGCACCACCATGCGCGCTTCGTCCGAGTCGGAAAAATCGATCGGCATGCTGAAGTCGAACTGATTTGGATTGTTGTGATGTTTGCAGCCGCCGAAGGTCAACGAAACCACCGCTGCCAGCAGGCTGTACCGAAGCGAGCTCGTCATGTGCATCAACCCCCACACGTCAAGAGGCGCCCGCAGCCATTCGGGTCGCCGGTTCCACACGGAGTGCCGTCACTATGGCAGCCTTGGCCGCCGCACTTGAACGGCGTGCACTGGCAGTTCTTGTACTGACTGCCCGAGGTCGGCGTGCACACGCCGTTGGTCGTCATGCCGGTGCCGCCGTTTACCGTCAGCTTGGTGCAATCGGCGCAGGTGACGGTCAGGTTGCAGTTGTCGGAGTAGGTGCCGCAGATCGGGTGCGCCGGATCCGACGACAGGGAGTTGGAGAACGAGGCGCACGACGTGAGCGCGACGCAGCAACCCAAGTTGCCAACGTCGCCCGGCTTGCCCGGCGCGCAGACCTGACCACCCGGGCAGCCGCACGAGAGTGAGCCGCCGCAGTTGTCGGTGCCCGACGAATTGCAGCTCGCACACACGCTCGCCGTGCAGCTACAGACCCCGCCGACGCAGGTCTCGTTGTTGCGGTTGCCGGCCTTGGAGCAGCCGCAGGTGACGGATGCGCCGCCGGTCTGGCCGGTCGCGGGATCGGAGTAGGTGCCGCACGATTTACCGTCGGCGCCGGTGTCGTTCGACAGGTCGAGGCCCGGCGGTGAGTTGTTGCGGCCGCAGGCGTCGCAGTGAAGCGCGTTGCCGCAGCCGTCGGTGGTGGCGTTGGGATTCTGCGCGCAGGTCTGCGGCGTGCACTGGCAGGTGCCATAATTGGCGCCAATCTTTTGGACACAAGCTCCGCCCGTCTTGGTGCCGCCGAACGTGCAATCACCGCACGAAATCATCATAGGGTCGCCGCAGCCATTGGCGAAGCTGCCGCAGACCGTCTCGCCACCGGTGGGCGGCGGTGCGAGCGGCACCGTTGCGCAGGTGTAAGGCAGGCAGCAACCGATCGAGCCGATGTCGTTCGGTTGTCCCGGACGGCACTCCACAGGCGCCGCCGCGCACGCGCACGAGAGCGTGCCGCCGCAGCCGTTGGACTTCGCGTTGTCATTGCAGTTTGTGCATGCGCCCTTTGCAGCGCAGACGCAGGTACCGGTGCCGCCCGCCCCGTTGACTCCCTTGGCCACCGAGCACATCGCATTGCCAAATCCGCCGCCGGTGCTGCAGCCGCAGTAGATGGAGGCGCCGCCGGTCTGGCCTGTCACCGGATCGGTGTAGTTGCCGCAAGGATTGCCCTGTGCGCCCTTGTCTCCGCTCAGGTTCAGGCCGCCGCCGCCCGAGTTGTCGGTGCCGCACACGTCCTTGGCGATGCATTTCTGCGTTCCAACGTCGCAGACTAAGCCGCCGCCGCAGCAGTTGCCGACCGGGTTGTCCCTACCCGTGCACGCGTCGTGCGATGTGCACTCCGACCCTGCCGTCGGATTCTTCGGGCAGGCCGGGAACGCGCCGCCCGCCGTTGGGTCGCAGCAATCGCCCTTGGTGCTGCCGCTGACGATGGTGCCGCTGCCCGGCGAGCCGCTGATGCACTCGAGACCCCCATTGCACTTGCAGGTCGCGTCGGCCGTGCCGTCGCCGCCGGGGAAGCTGGCATTGCCGTTGCTGCACGGGGCGCCAAGCACGCCATTGGCCGGCGGCGTAAACGAGCTGCACATGGTGTCCATCGGCACGCACGTGTTGGCGACGCAAATCTGGTTGCCGGCCAGGTTGCTGCAATTGCACGCCGTCTTTGTACCGGTGCATGAGTTGGTAATGTTGCCGTTGCACGAACCGGCGGTGATCACGCACGCGTTGGCCGCCGGGACGCAGCATTCACCCGTGCTGTTGCCGCTGACGATCGGCATCGGTACCGTCGGGTTGACGCCCGGGTTCGGCGTGCCCTGGATGCAGAAGTTCGTCGGCCCGCAGTCGCACGGCGGATTGATGAACGTGTTGGTGCCGGTGCCGTCGTCGAACGCATTGCCGTACGAGCAGATGTCGCCGGCCATCTTGTTGGCGCCGTAGCTCGTGCAATTCTTCTTCGCCTGACAGGTGCCCGGCGGCTGGCCGCCAGAGGTCGTGCAGTAGGTGTTCGCGGCGCATCCGGGGCACGCCATCCTGACGCCAGTGCAGCTGTCCGTGACATAGTTGTTGCAGCTGCCGTCGGTCGGGCACTTCGCCGTGTTGAGGCAACAGGTACCGGCGACTCCCGGCGTTGAGCTGTTGGCGCATGCCAAGTCGGTGCAGGTCGAGCAGGTCCCGCCGTTCACGCACGGAACGTTGAGCGGGCTGCCGCACACCGGGTCAATCAGCTGATTGCCGCACTGATTGTTGTTTTGATACTGGCCGACCGTCTCCGGCGTGCAGCAGTTGTGGTTCGCCAAACAGACGTCGCCGAGCTTGCCACAGTTGCCGCACGACTCCATCGTGTTGCCGCAGCCGTCGTCGATGAAGCCGCACTGATACGCCGACGGACACGCCGCCGGCGCGCACGGCGGGCCGCAGGTGTGGTTGGCGCGGCAAACATCGGTCCCGGTGCAAACGCCACAGGGAATCGCCTGGCCACCGCACGCGCTGACGATGGTTCCGCAGGTGTAACCCGCGATCAAGCACTGGAGATCGACCTCAAAAGGCTCGCAGATATTCTGGTCACCCTGGGCACCGCAGGCGTACCCCTTTTGGCAACCGAAGCGGCTGTCCTGCGCAGTGAGCTTGCTGCAGTCAACGGTCCCGCCGCAGCCGTTGCTGATGATGCCGCAGTTGTAACCGAGCGCTTTGTTCGCCGCCAAGCAGACGGTGAGCGGATCCGGATTGCACTTCGGCTCGCACAAATTGTTGATCGGGTTGCACAGCTCGTTGCCGGCGCAGTCGCCGCAATAGGTGTAGTTCGCCGAGTCGTTGCGATCGCCGCAGCCGAGCCAGGCATATCCGCACTGATATCCAAGGTCGGAACACATCACCGTCTTGTCGCAGGTGACGCACAAATTGGTGTTCGGATCGCACTGACTGCCGCTCGCGGCGCAATCGCCACAATCGAGCCGCGCGCCGCATGCGTTCTTGGTCACTCCGCACAGCCCTGCAGCCGGAGGAGGCGAGCGCTGCGCCGCGAGGCTGGCGCAGTCGGTGTTGGCCGGGACGCAGGTATTGGTCTTGAGATCGCAAACCGTACCGGCCATCGTGCAGGCGCCGCACTGGACGTTGGTTCCAAGACAGGTATCGGGCACCGGGCCACACAGGCCGGTACAGCTGGTCACCGTCGGGAAGCAGGCAATATCGGGCGCCGGCATGGCGATATCGGGTGGCATGTAGATCGCCATGTCGCCGGACAAATCGGCGCCGGCGAGGTCGAACCTGGGACCGGCGTCGGGCCTGGAATGGGGGCCTGTCACGGTCGACGTGCAACCCGCCCCCAAAAGCATGCCGCCAACAACTAGGCAACCGAATAGACCACGAACCGTGGTGTTTCGCTCTGTCACTGTGGCTCCTAATATCAACCGGCGAACACACTCGCCGCGGTTATCACAACAGTTATTTTCCGACTGGTCAAGGTCAGTATTGACGGGTGGGGGGCGGCCCGCGACGTGCACAGTGATGTGCACCACCAGCAAAACCACATCAGCGCCAGCGACGGGATATAGACTTACCCCGGTAGTTACCTGGTGGTTACCAGGTGGTTACTTGGGTCATACCTTGGTGCTGTTGCTGGAAACGTGTGCGACCTTTCCGGACTTCCGGCAGTCGGGAGTGTTGCGTTAGGCCTCTATTGATTTGGTGATTTGGCTTATTATGGTGTTTCTGTTGGATCGAAATCTGCGACTGGTTTATGATGCGGCGCGTGCGTCCATTACTCATTGCCACCGTCCCCCTTCCGCTGTCACGCCCTGCTCGGCTTCATCGCGGGCAAGCCCCGCTGAACCGGGCGCTGCGCCTGGGGTTGAGCGTCTTGCTCGCCGGTGCCGCGGGGCTGGCGAGCGTCCAGGCGCAGGCCAAGAACGAGCCGATCGCGATCTTGCCGTTTACCGGTCTGCACGGAGATGAGCCGCAATCCGCCGTCGTTCATATGTTGCGAAAACGCGCAGCGGTCGTCGCGGCCGCCGACATTGGTCAATCCACAGCCACGGTCTTGCTCAATGGCGAGGTGCAAACCAAAGGCGGGCGTGCCGACCTGGTGATCACGGCGCTACTGCTCAAGACCGGAACGCCGTCGGGGACGCTGACCTACCCCATCCACAACCGCCATTTGACCCACGAGCAGCTCAAGCAGATTGCGATCGACGTCAATGAGCTGACCCGAAAGGCGCTGGGGCAGGCCGGCACCGAGACGGAAAGCGCACAGACCGCCGAAGAGAGCGACGCCGCGGCAGAAGAGGCCGCGCAGGGCGTGGCGCAGAGCGAGGACACCGAAAAGGTGCAGCTCGTCGACGTTCCCGTCGAGCAAACCGGGCGGCGCTTTCCGCCGCGGCCGCGCTGGGCACCACTGGTCGACGTCTCGGCGGGGCTGGTCTTCGCGACGCGCAGCGAGCACTTCAAACCGGCGCAGCTGCCGACGTTCAAGGCCGGAACTGGCGTTGGCTTGCACGGAGATTTGACACTCTACCCGTTGGCTTTTTTGCACGCCAAGTACCATGGCGTTCTGGGCGGGTTGGGCGCCGGCGTCACCGTCGACAAGCCGTTTTGGACGAAGACGGAACAGGAGGTCAGCGGGCTGAAATTTCACACCAACGAATTTCGCATTGAAGGTGGATTGCGCTGGCGGTTCGAGATTCGTACCAAGCTGCCGCGATTCGAGCTGACCGCTCTGGCCGGCGCCGGCCTGCACACCTTCAGCGTGGGTTTTTTGCGCGACGGCAATGTCATCAGCGATGGCGGCCCGCCTCGCGTCACCTACATCTTCGGTGCATTCGGGCTGCAGGCGCGCATGCATTTCACAGAGTGGGCGTCGGTTTGGGCGGCGTTCAGCTACGAGTACGTGCCCGATGCTGGCCATATTGAGGATTTGAACGAATATGGACTGGCCAATATCTGGGGATATCACGTGCGCGGCGGGCTCGATTTTTATGTATGGAAGAAGCTCAAGGTCGGCGGGAGCGCCTATCTTGAGCAGTTTGATTCGTCGTTCGTCGCCAATCAGAAGCCGACGCCGCTCAAGCACGCGTCGAGCTTCGACGACAAGTTCTACGGCGGCACCGTTTCAGTCGGCTACACGTATTAAATTAATTCCCGCAGTTCGCGTTTGACTGTCTCTACTCGCCGCTGATACCAACACACCCGAGGAGCACACATCATGGCGGCGCGCATCGAGCGGGCTCTGATCAGCGTTTCGGACAAGCGCGGCATCGACGATCTGGCGCGCGGGTTGTCGCGACATGGCGTCGAAATACTGTCCACCGGCGGGACCGCCAAGCGGCTGCGCGAGCTCGGCGCTAAGGTCACCGACGTCGCCGAATACACCGGCGCCCCCGAGATCCTCGACGGGCGTGTCAAAACGCTGCATCCCAAGATTCATGGTGGCCTGCTCGGGCGCCCGACCGCCGAGCATCAGAGCGAGATGGCGGAGCACGGGATTAAGAATATCGACCTCGTGGTGGTCAGCCTGTACCCGTTTAGGGAGACGGTGGCGCGTGCCGACGTTCGTCTCGCCGACGCGATCGAAAACATCGATATCGGTGGACCGTCGATGCTGCGCTCGGCGGCCAAGAATCACGAGCGCGTGACGGTGCTGGTCGATCCTGACGACTACGCGGTGGTGCTGGCCGAGATGGATGCCAACGCCGGTGAAGTCTCCGACCGAACGCGGTTCCGCTTGGCCAAAAAGGCGTTCGCCTACACTGCGGCCTATGACGGGGCGATTGCGAATTTTCTGACCTCGCTGCCCGATGACGCGTCGCCGGCCGCGCTGCAGTCTTCACCGCTTCCGCTCGAGCCATTTCCCGGCACGCTGACGCTGCAATTCGTCGACGGCAAAGCGCTGCGCTATGGCGAAAACCCGCACCAAGCGGCGGCCTTTTATGTCGACCCCGTGACCCCATCCGGGCCGTCGGTGGCACACGCCGAGGTGCTGCAGGGCAAAGAGCTTTCGTACAACAACATCATCGACCTCGACGCGGCGCTGCAGCTGGTCAACGAATTCCTTGGCCCGGCGGTGACGATCATCAAGCACACCAATCCGTGCGGCACCGCCCAGAGCGACGCCGGTTGTGCCGCGGCCTATCGATTGGCGCGCGAGTGCGATCCGGTGAGCGCGTTCGGCGGCATCGTCGCGGCCAATCGCGAGATCGACGAGGAGCTCGGGCGGGCACTGGCCGACACCTTTTTGGAGTGCGTGATCGCGCCCAGCTTCAGCGACGGCGCGCGCCAGGCGCTGGCGGGCAAGAAGTCGCTGCGCCTTTTAGCCTGGAAGGCGCCGCAAAAGGGCGGTGCATCGAGAGTGCTCCGTTCGGTGCGCGGCGGTCTGTTGGTACAGGGCGCCGATGATCAGATTGTCTCGGCGGCGGCTGCGACGGTAGTGACCAAACGGGCGCCGACGGTCGAGGAGCTGCGGGCGCTCGATTTTGCCTGGCGCGTGTGCAAGCACGTCAAGTCCAACGCCATCGTCTTCGCGGCGGCCATCGAGTCGGGCGCGCGCACGGTCGGCGTCGGCGCCGGGCAGATGTCGCGCGTTGATTCGGTGCAGCTGGCGCGGACCAAAGCACACCTGCCGACGGCAGGATCGGTCGTAGCGTCGGATGCGTTTTTTCCGTTTCGCGATGGTCTCGACGCCGCGGCGGCCGCCGGAGTGACCGCCGTGATTCAGCCAGGCGGGTCGGTCCGCGACCCCGAGGTGATCGCCGCCGCCGACGAGCACGGGCTGGCGATGCTGTTCACAAAGATGCGCCACTTTCGGCATTAGGCCTCGGGGACTAGGCTAGTGCCGCGACCGGAGGATAGTGATCTCAGACCGCGAAGGATTTGTCGGGCAGGGCAAGGCTCGACGATTGAAGCTACCGGGGGTAACTGAATGAGGAGCAACGCAGCCATGCGCGGCAAAGACCCGCGAGATGAGGTCACTATCCTCCGGTCGCGGCACTAGGTCGATGCGTGTGCTGGTGGTTGGCGGTGGTGCGCGCGAGCATGCCCTGTGCTGGGCGCTCGGGCGCAGTCCATCGGTGACGGCGGTGTTGTGCGCGCCGGGCAACCCCGGGATCGCGCAGCTCGCCGAGGTTTGTGCAGTGCCGATGCACGCCACTAGCGCCTTGGTCGAGCTCGCCACCAATGAGCGCGTTGACCTCGTCGTGGTCGGTCCCGAGCAGCCGCTGTGCGACGGGTTGGCCGATCGATTGACGGCGCGTGGGGTGCCGGTGTTCGGCTGCTCGGCGCGTGCTGCCGAGCTCGAAGGCTCGAAGATTTTCGCCAAGCAGCTCATGCAGCGGCACCACATTCCGACCGCTGCGTTCGGCGCGTTCGACGAGCTCGCCGGCGCCATCCGATTCGTCGATGAGCAGAGCGGGCGCGGCATCGCGCGGCTGGTGGTCAAGGCCGACGGCCTGGCGGCCGGCAAAGGCGTCGTCATCTGCGAGAGCGCCGCGGAAGCCAAGAGCGTGCTTCACGAGCTCATGCAGGGCGACAGCCTAGGCGCCGCGGGCCATCGCGTCGTCGTCGAGGAGTTCCTGCACGGGCGCGAAGCGTCGCTGATGGCGCTATGTGCCGGCGAGGCCGTGGTTCCGTTCGCGCCCGCCGAGGATCACAAGCGCGTGCTCGACGGCGACGCCGGGCCGATGACCGGGGGCATGGGCGTGATCTGCCCGACGCCAGTGATGAGCGCGGCCGATGTGCGGGACGCCGTCGAGCGGGTGCTCGAACCGACGGCGCGTGCGCTCGTCGCCGAGGGGCGGCCCTTCTCGGGCGTGCTCTACGCCGGCCTGATGATGACCGCCCAAGGGCCGCGCGTGCTCGAGTTCAACTGTCGCTTCGGCGACCCCGAGGCCGAGGCTCTCTTGGCGCGGCTCGATGGCGTCGAAGATGTGGGCGTGCTGCTCTTGGCGGCGGCGCGCGGCCAGCTCCCGGCGGAGATCCGCATGACGCCCGGCGCGGCCGCGTGCGTGGTGATGACGGCTCACGGCTATCCCGGAACGCCGCGGCGTGGCGATGTGATCCGCGGCCTGGCGGAGGCCAGCGCTTTACCGGACGTGCACGTCTTTCACGGCGCGACCCAATGGTCGGACGGTCAGTGGCGCACCGCGGGCGGCCGTGTCTTGGCGGTAACCGCACGCGCTGCGGATCTGTCGGCGGCTCGCACGTTGGCCTATCGCGCCGTCGAGCTGATCCAATTCGACGGCGCACATTATCGACGCGACATCGGAGCTCGCCCTTCAGTCGGGGCCCCCGGCGCGACGGAGCTTGACCATGGCTGAGATCGCTCCCTTTCGTGGCGTTCTGTACGATCCTCACGTAGCCGGCGATCTGGACCGCCTGCTCGCGCCGCCCTACGACGTCATCTCCGAGGCGGAGCGCGAGACGCTGGCCGCGCTCGATCCGCACAACTTCGTGCGCCTGATCTTGCCCAAGGATCACCGCGACGAAGACTCCGACGAGAAATATCAGATCGCCGGCGAGCGGCTCAATACCTGGACCAGCACCGGCATCCTGCGCCGCGACATTGAGCCGGCGCTCTATCGCTACGCGCAGACCTTCGCCCCGCCCGATGGCGGCGATCCGGTCACGCGGCGCGGCTTCATTGCGCGCGTCAAGCTGCAGCGCTTTGCCGAGGGCGTCATCCTGCCGCACGAGCGCACACTGGCCGGGCCGAAGGCGGATCGCCTCAAGCTGATGCGCGCGACACGGGCTCATCTGTCGCAGATCTTCGGCATGTACGCCGATCCCGAGCGCCTGGTCGATCGCGCCTTTGCGGGGCTCGACGACGAAGCGCCGATCGTGGATGCGACGACGCTCGATCACGTGCGCCAGCGGCTGTGGCGACTGACCGATCCGGCGCGAATCGCCGAGGTGAGCCGCGCGTTGGCCGACGCCAAGATCTACATCGCCGACGGACATCATCGCTACGAGACCATGCTCGCTCTACGCGACGAGCTCGGCCAGGGTGCATCGGTGCTCTCATCGGTCAACTACGGATCGATGTTCCTGTGCGCGATCGACGATCCCGGTCTTCTCGTGTTTCCGACGCACCGGGTGATTCACGGGCTCGAGGGCTTCGATCGCGTGCAGCTCCTAGAGCGGGCGCGCGCGCATTTTGTCGTCGAGGAATCGCCTTTGACCGACGCCGCCGCCGTACGCGCCGAGCTGGCACGACGGGGTCAGGCGGCACCGGCCTTCGCGCTGGTGACTGCATCGGGGTTGGCCTTTTTGACGCAGCGCTCGGACGTGGACCTGAGTCAGGTGGCGGCGCTTGCCGGTCCGGCAGTGCTGCGCCGGCTCGACGTGACGCTGCTCCACGCGCTGGTGATCGAAGAGCTGCTGCACATCTCGCGCGCCGCCCAGGAGGCGCAGACCAACTTGCGCTACATCAAAGACATGGCGAGCGCGCTGGCCGCCGCGCAAAAGCCCGATGTGCAGGCCGTGCTGCTGATGAATCCGACGCCGGTCGACGACGTGCGTGCGGTGGCGGACGCGGGCGAAGTGATGCCGCAAAAATCGACCTTCTTTTATCCCAAGCTCGCCTCCGGTGTGGTGATCAATCCCGTTGCCGTCGATGAAGAGGTGGAGCGCGGCCAAGGGTGACGGAGTACCCGCTCAATCCCGACGAGCTGACGCGCGATGCGATCTTGCGCGGCCGGCTCCATCTATGGCAGCCGCGCACTGGCTACCGCTTTTCGGTCGACGCGCTGCTTTTAGCGGACTTTGCTGCATCGCAGCAATTTTCGCTGGCGTACGACCTGTGCACCGGCTGCGGCGTGGTCGCGCTGGCGCTCGCCGTGCGCGCCACCGGCGAGGTGGTAGGAGTCGAGCTGCAGCCGCGCCTGGCCGCGCTGGCGCGCAAGAACGC
>JBBQIO010000001.1:0-21112 GCA_038325015.1 Polyangia bacterium | reverse complement strand
CGCCGCGGGCGCCGAAGTGTCCTGGTCGGGCTGCAATCCCTTGTCCACGCAGGACGACGTCGCCGCCGCGCTGGCCACCGAAGGCACCTCGATCTACGCCTGGCATGGCCTGTCGAAGGAGGAGTTCTACTGGTGCATCGACCAGACGCTGAACTTCAAGCCCACGCTCACGCTGGACGACGGCGCCGACCTCATCTTCACCGTCCATTCGCGCTTCCCTGAGCTGGCCAAGGAGATCATCGGCGGCACCGAGGAGACCACCACCGGCGTGCAGCGGCTGCGCGCCATGGCCGCCGACGGCAAGCTTCTTTACCCCGTCATCGCAATCAACGACTCCGAGACCAAGTGGGATTTCGACAACGTCTACGGCACGGGCCAGTCGTCGCTGGACGGCATTTTGCGCGCCTCGTCGGTGCTGTTGGCCGGTAAGACGTTCGTGGTCGCCGGCTTCGGCCACTGCGGCCGCGGCGTTGCGATGCGCGCCAAGGGCATGGGCGCCAACGTCGTGGTCACCGAGATCAAGCCGACCGCGGCGCTCAAGGCGACGCTCGAAGGGTTCCGCGTCATGCCGATGGACGAGGCCGCCAAGATCGGCGACATCTTCATCACCGCGACCGGCATGAAGGACATCCTCGTCGGCCGGCACTTCGACGTCATCAAGGATGGCGCACTGGTGTGCAACACCGGCCATTACGACTGCGAGATCAACCTCGGCGATCTCGAAGCCCGCTCCAAGGGGCGCCGCGAAGTGCGCGCCAGCAACGAGGAGTACACGCTCAAGGACGGCCGTCGCGTGTATGTGCTCGGGCAGGGGCGCCTGATCAACCTGGCCGCCGCCGAGGGGCACCCGTCCGAGGTCATGGACATGTCGTTCGCCAATCAGCTGCTCGGCCTGGTCAAGCTGGCCAAGGACGGCAAGACCATGGGCAAAAAGGTGTACGAGCTGCCGCCCGAGCAGGATCAGGAGATCGCCGGCACCAAGCTAGCGACGATGGGCATCGGCATCGACAAGCTGACGCACGAGCAGGCGGTGTACGCGCTGGATTATTCGGCGGGCACGTAAGCGAGAGCGGAGTCTTTTTTTGGGGCCCTGCTCGCCATATGCGGGCAGGGTTTTTTTGATCTGATCGATCTGATTGATCTGAAGTCTGAAGTCAGAAGCCAGGCACCAACGAACGACTACGGCGTGGGCTCCGCGGCGTCGTCGTCGCCATCCACCGGCTTGATCTCCATGCCCGTGGCCTGCGCCTGCAGCGTGCGCGGGTCGATTCCCGAGTCGATGGCCGCCTGAATCGCCGCTACCTCGTCGTCACCGGCCGCAGCCTTGGGCGCGCCCTCGCGCTTGACGCGCTTTTGGCGCTTCTCTTCTTGCGCCTTTTGCCGCGCCACCTCTTTTTGGCGGCGGATGAATTTCTCGTTGCCCCGCATGCGCGGAAGACTGGCACGAATCGGTCATAAATCAAAGCGCGCCCCGAGCTCTAAAACTTGGTCGTGCGGAATGCAGAAGAAGTCGGACGGGTTGCGCGCGTTGCGATTGAGGATGTCGAAGAACCGCTCGGCCAGCGCGCCCATCCGCCCGCGCGACGTGGCGGCGAATGACTCTCGCCCGAGAACGTAGAGCAGTGAAGCGGGATCGAGCTCGCAGCCGATGCGCGCCTGCACGCGCTCGATGACCAGCGGCAGGTTCGGGGTCTGCATGAAGCCGAAGTGAAAGATTGCGCGCCAGACGCCGCTGCCTATTTCGATCACCTCGAGTCGGTCGCCGATCTCGATGGTGGGAATGTGCTCGACCGCGATGGTCGCCACGATCACCCGCTCATGCAGAACGTGCAGCTGCCCGACCATGCGCACCATTTGAAAGGGTACCGTGTCGCGCGACGACGTAAGAAACACCGCCGTGCCAGGGATGCGCTTGGTGCCATTGCTCGTCAGCTCGGCCATGAATTGCGCTTCGGGCAGCGACTTGGTCTGCAACAGCGCGATCAGCAACGTGCGGCCGATGCGCCAGATGACCATCACTACGACGAAGAAGACCCCGACCAGGAACGGCAGATAGCCACCGTCGAAGAACTTGAGCGAGTTGGCGACCAGGAACGGCAGGTCGAAACAGAGAAAGAACGCCAGAAGCAGCCCCGCCGACCAGCGCGACCAGCCCCACACGTGGCGCGTGACCGCATAAAAGACGAACGACGTGATCAGCATGGTGCCCGAGACTGCCAGCCCATACGCCGACGCCAGCCGACTCGATTCGCGGAACACCAGCACCAAAGCGACGCAGGCCGCCGCCAGCCCCCAGTTCATCAGCGGCACATAGATCTGCCCCTCGGCGCTACCCGACGTATGCAGAATCCGGACGCGTGGAAAATAGCCGAGAATCATCGCCTGATGGGTCAGCGAGAACACGCCCGAGATCAGCGCCTGCGACGCGATCACCGTCGCAAAAGCGGCCAGCGCGACCATCGGATAGATGAGGTACGACGGGACCATGCTGTAGAACGGCTGCAAGGCCGTCTCGGGGTGCGCAACCACCAGCGCGCCTTGACCGAGATAGGAGAGCAACAGAGCTGGAAAGACCAGCGCCAGCCAGGCGACGCGAATCGGCGAGCGCCCGAAGTGCCCCATATCGGCGTAGAGCGCCTCGCCGCCGGTCACCGCCATGACCACGCCACCGAGCACCTTGAAGCCCTTCCAGCCGTTGTGGACGAAAAACATAACTGCATAATGAGGCGATAAAGCTTCGAGAATGCTCGGATGGCGAATAATTTGAATAACACCAAGAGTACCAATAGCGGTGAACCAGAGGCCCATGACCGGGCCGAACAGCGACCCCAGTCCGCCGGTGCCGCGCTTCTGCACGAAGAACAGGCCGATCAAGATGACTACCGTGATCGGTACAACATAAGGTTTGAGCGAAACGGTGGCCACCTGCAGCCCTTCGATGGCGCTGAGCACCGAGATAGAAGGCGTGATCATCCCGTCGCCGAACAGCAAGGCTGCGCCCATGACCACCAGGAGCGCGACTAGGCCAATCTTTCCCGGCTTGGGGGCGCGCATCCGGTCGGGCAGGAGCGCCAAGAGCGCCATGATGCCGCCCTCGCCGTTGTTATCGGCGCGCATCAGCAAGAACAGATATTTTATGGTCACGACCAAGGTCAGCGACCACGCGATGAGCGACACGATGCCGCGCACGTTGTCGGCCAGCGGCGCCACGCCGTGGGTCGGCGAGTAGATGCACTCCTGCAGCGTGTAGAGCGGGCTGGTGCCGATGTCGCCGAAAACAACGCCGAGCGCGCCGATGAGGAGCGGCAGCGAAAAGCCGTCGGGCTGATGCCCGACCGGAGCCGGAGCTGGCCCCGCGTGATCAGTCGAGGGAGTCGAGGAGGGCGCGTTCATGGCGCACATCTTCACTCATCCGCAACCCACTTCCCCAATCGTTTTTCACAGCGCGCTCAATCTCGCGACGAGATCGCGGCTGAGGGTCGCCGCGCAGATCTCCTCGGCGTGGCCCGTCTGCTCGAGCTCCCAATCCGCCGAGATGCTGACCGCGAGCGTCCCGCCAGGCATCACCACCGAGACGTCGCGGTCAACGAGCCCGGCGCGCAGACAGGCCGCCGCCACCGCGCAAGCGCTCGAGCCCGAAGAGCGCGTGTAGCCGGCGCCGCGCTCCCAGATGAGTGCGCGCACCGTGTGGCGGTCCACGACCTGGGCCAGCTGCATGTTGATGCGCCGGGGAAACTGCACATGCCGCTCGACGAGCGGGCCGATCGCTTGGGCGCTCTCGATGGAGAACGGAGCATCGAACAGGACGGCGTGCGGATTGCCCACCGACAAACAGGTGGCGCTGAAGCCGCGCGTTGCGTCGATCGAGAGCCGGCGCTCGACCCATTCGCCGTCGCTGCTGCCGGCTTCATCCACCATCGGCAGGTCGCGCATGGCAAAGCTGACGCGCCCCATCGAGACGCGCAAGATCGATCGGTGCGCGTCACGCTCAAGCAGGCGCGCCTCGACCGGACCGCCGAGGGTGTGGATGCGCAGTGGCGCGGCCGGGTCGGCGTAGCCGTGATCGAAGCACAGCTTGGCGAAGATCCGCACGCCGTTGCCGCTCTTTTCGGCCTCGCTCCCGTCGGGATTGAAGATGCGCACGGCCGCGCCAAACCCCGGCGGCGCCGGCACCAACGCCAAAATTCCGTCGGAGCCGACCCCTTCGTGACGGTCGCAGATGAGTCGCACGTGAGCCTCGGTCAGAGGGATGCCAAACGACGCCTGATCAACGACCAAGTAGTCGTTGCCGAGCGCATGCGAGCGAACCAACTCCAAGGCTTTCAAAGGCATGCCGAACCATACATGCGCCCTTTTATAAAGAGCTGGCGAAAGTAGGTGAGCACGCGGTTGCGAAATGCCGTACGATGAAGAGGGTCGCTACTTGGACTGTCCCGGCCGGCCGCGGAGGATGACGTGGATCTGATTACCCTCGCTTGTGTTGTATTGGGACTGATCTTCGCTGCCAGCGTTCCCTATCTACTCATCGAGAGCCGCTGGCGCTGGCGCTGGCAAGAGGTCACACGCACCGATACGCCGGCGAACATCGGCGCCGTCGACGGTGGCGTCTATCGATCGGGCGGGGTCGTGCCGGTGTATCTGCGCTGCGCACCGGTCGACGTGCGCCGCGCGGCCTTCTCGTGCCTGCTGTTCGGGCAGCTGTTCGTGCCCGGTCTGATGGTCGGCGGGCTGGGGCTGTTCGCCAGCGGCCTCGGCATTCTTTCGCTGCCCGGGTTGATCACCTCGGCCAAGCTGTACCGCGCCGGCGTGCTGCTCTTGTCGCGCGAGCCGCGCGAGGCCTATCACCAGACGGTCAATGCGGCGGCGTGGTCCCTGTGGTTGCACACCGTCTTGCTGCTGTCGTCGTGGGTGCTCGCCGGGCTGCTCTTGCCAATGACCGCCCGGGGATGGGTTCTCGTCGGCGCGCTCGACACCTATGTCGTGGTGTCGATGCTGCAGGCGCTCTACCTCATCCGGGTCGCGGCCCGCTCGCGCGACCTGCTGGTGCGCGGAAGTCGGCTGATTCGAGTGGGCGCTGCGCTCCTGCCGCCATGCGAGCTGATTTGATCAAAAACGGCGGGCGCCCTCTGGTATAAGGCCCGTCCGCATGCGGATCGGTACCCTCGAAATTTCGCCCGACATCGTGTTGGCGCCGATGGCCGCGGTGACCGATTTGCCGTTCCGCACCATCTGCGAGGAGCTTGGGGTCGGCCTCACGATCACCGAGTTTTTGTCGGCGGACGCGCTTACCCAGGGCGCCAAAAAGACCACCGACAAGCTGACCGCGTCGCTCGACGGTCGTCCGTTTGGCGTGCAGATCTTCGGACGTCAACCCGAGCGCATGGCCGAGGCCGCACAGCTCGCGGTCGACATCGGCGCGTCGCTGGTCGACATCAACATGGGCTGTCCGGCCAAGCGTGTGGTGGCCGGCGCATGCGGGTCGGCGCTGATGCGCGAGCCGGAGCTGGCGCAGGAGCTGGTGCGCGCGGTTCGTGCGCAGGTTCCAGCGGAGCGTCCCGTGACTGTCAAGCACCGCGCCGGCTGGGACGAGCGCCATGTCAACGCGCCCGAGTTCGCCCTGGCGATGGTCGAAGCCGGCGCCGCGATGATCACGGTGCATGGCCGGACGCGCGCCCAGGGATTTTCCGGCAAGGCCGACCGTGCGATCATCGCCAAGGTGCGGCAGGCGCTGCCAGCGCACATTCCCGTCGTCGGCAATGGCGACGTCGTGACCGTCGACGACTACTTCGCCATGCGCGACGAGACCGGTTGCGACGCGGTCATGATTGGCCGCGGCGCGCTCGGCAATCCGTGGCTGTTCCGCGCCATTCGCCAACGCCTCGATGGCCAGCTGATTGCACAACCCACCGCCGAGGAGCGGCTCACGGTGTTTCTGCGCCACATTGATCTGATCGAACACCAGGCCCACCTTCAGCCCACGGCGCACGATCGCTCGCGCCGGTTGCTGCTCGAGCTGCGCAAGGCCGTGGCCTGGTATTCCAAGGGTCTGCCGCATTCGGCGCCATTACGCGAAGCCGCGTTCCACGTCTCTGATCCGCAGCAAGTTCGTACGCTGGCTCTCGCGTTTTTCTCGTCGCTGGCACGTCCCTTCGCAGAGTTACGCGAGTTCGTTGACAACCACACGCGACAGGTCGCGTAATGGCCGTCCCCATGGCCCCCCTGGTTCTGCGCGAACAGCTTCTCGGTACATCCCCGGCCATCGTCGAGCTGCGCGAGCGCGTGCGTGAAGCGGCGAGTCTCGACGCGCCGCTGCTCATCGAGGGCGAGCGTGGCACCGGGCGTGAACGCGTCGCGCGCCTCTTGCACGAGACCAGCGCGCGCAAGGGGCACGACTTCGTGCGCGTCAATCCCGACGAAGAGGACGAGCCGCCGCCCGTCGACGAGCAGCTGGCGCGCGCCGCGGGTGGCACGCTCTTGGTCAAAGAGATTGCGCACGTCGGGCGCGGGCCGCAGCGCAAATTGTTGAAGGCGCTGCGCCGTCAGCCAGCGGGACGAACCGGATCGGGGGAGTTCTGCGATGTGCGCGTGATCGCCGCGACCCACGTCGATCTGGAGCGCGCGGTGGCCGACGAGCTGTTCGACGCCGAGCTATTCGAACGACTCGGGACGCTGCGCATCACGCTCACGCCGCTGCGTCGCCGCGTCGAGGACATTCCGCTCCTGATGGATCATTTCGGCCGCACCGAGGCGCGCGAGCTGGGGCTCGATCGGTTGCAGTTCAATGCCCGGGCGCGCGACAAGATGATGGCCTACTCGTGGCCCGGGAATGTCGCCGAGCTGCGCGACGTCATTCGTCGGCTCTGTCTGCGCGTGCGTCGCGGCCACGTCGAGATGAGCGACGTCGAGACCACCCTGCCGCCGGTCGAAGAGCGCGTCCCGGCTGAGCAGCTCTCCTTCGAAGAGATGGTGCGCGCCAAGATTCGCGCCCTGCTGCAGCGTCTCGAAGGGTATCCCGTCGAGGATCTCTATGAAGAGGTGATCTCCCGTGTCGAGCGGCCGTTGATCGAGCTGGTCCTTGAGCGCACCAGCTACAATCAGCTCAAGGCCGCCGAGCTGCTGGGGCTCAATCGCAACACGCTGCGCAAGAAGATCATCGAGCGCAACGTCCGCGCCGAAGCCGTGCGGCCGGACAAAAAGAAATAGCTACGGGGCGACTCCATCGTCGACGGCGCGGAGCTTGACCGGCGCGGGTCGCGACCGCTCCATGAGCTGCGCGTGCGACAGCACCAGACGCAAGAGGATGTACAGCGCGACGCACACCGAGAGCTGCCACTGGCCGGGCAGCGCCAAATTCGGATGATGCAGCGCCGCCGCCACGCCGCCGGCTCCGACGAGCAGCGCGACGAGCACGGCAAAAACAAAGGTCACCGTCAAACGGGCGAACAGCGCCGCTCCGGCGCCCATCATGAGAAAGCCGAGCGTCCAGCCGACCGGACTCGGATGGAGCTGTGGGTTGACGCCGCTCAAGCTGACGCCGCCAAATAGGATCATGAGGATGCTGAGCCATGTCGCGGAGCGCACGACTCTTCGTAGCAGCCGGGCGCGGCGGGCGCAATCGGTTGCGTGCGTGCTGCTTGCTCTGGCGCTGGGCTGTCATCGTCGCGTCGAGGCGCCCACGGAGGATTCGTCGCGCGCCGATCTCGGCCGCGTCCTCGACGGAGACGAGACCATCGCGCGCGATGCGGCCCGCCGATTATCGGCCGCCGGTGCCGCCGCCGTACCGCTCGTGACCCGCACGCTGGCCGAGGCCAAGACGACGAGCGAGCAGCGCGCGCGCTTGATTGGCGTCCTGTCCCACATGAAGGACGCCGGCGGCGACGCCGCTCCACTGCTCGGTCAAATCGTGCAGCACGACGCCGATGGCTTGGTGCGCTCCGAAGCCGAGTGGACCCTCAAGCATTGGGCCGCCGAAACCAGCGACCGAGCCAGCCGCGCTCGCGCCGAGCTCCGGCTGATCGATGCCGCACGCGATCGCACCCTACCCGGCTGATGGCGCAACCGCGCCGACATCTGCCGACGGCGCCGCGCTTGACAACCCACCGCCTGAGCCGTAATTCTCCCCGCAACTCTTTGCCCCGTTCGGAGCCCGATGGCGGTTCAATTCTCAAGCGAAGCGCAGCAGCGTATCGAAGCCTTGAAGGGCCGCTATCCCACCGCACAAGCGGCGCTCCTGCCCGTGCTTCATCTCGCGCAGGACGAGTTCGGCCACCTGTCCGACGAGGCCGTCGTTGCCGTCTCCGACGCGCTCGGCCTGCCGCAGGCGCACGTCTGGGGCGTTGTGACGTTCTACACCATGTTCCACCGGCATCCGACGGGGAAGCACACGCTCATGGTGTGCACCAATATCTCGTGCATGTTGCAGGGCGGCTATCCGGTGCTCGAGGCGCTCGAAAAGACGCTCGGCATCCGGCGCGGCGAGACCTCGGCCGACGGTGAGTTCACGCTCATCGAGGAGGAGTGTCTGGCCGCCTGTGCCGACGCGCCGTGCATGATCTCGGGCGAGCGCTACTTCCTGCGGCTGACTCCCGACAGTGCGGTGGCAGCGCTCGAAGAGATCAAAAAGCTTCCGCCCGATCATCGTCCCCATCACGAAACGCAAGCGGCAGCGACCAAGGCCTGATTCGACGTCGCCCCAGTTCGGGGCATCAAGCAACTCCGCAACGGAAGAGGGAACAGGATGCCGGTCGAGCTTTCGAGCATGCCCAAGATCGTCTCCAGTCACTTCGGCGTCGAGGGCGTCAATCGCATCGCCGAGGCCGAGCGGCGTGGGGCGTATTCGCGGCTGCTCAAGGGATACGCGATGCCGCCGGCGCAACTGGTCGACGAGGTCAAAGCGTCCAACTTGCGCGGGCGCGGCGGCGCGGGATTTCCCACCGGCATGAAGTGGAGCTTTTTGCCCAAGGACGCCAAGACCGTCTATCTGGTGGTCAACGCCGACGAGAGCGAGCCCGGCACCTGCAAGGATCGCGAGATCTTGTACTGGGATCCGCACCTCCTCATCGAGGGGACGATCCTGTCGTCGTACGCGCTCAATTCGACCCACTCCTACATCTACATTCGCGGCGAGATGATCCGTGAGCACGCAGTGCTCGAACGCGCTGTGCAAGAGGCCTACGCCAAAGGCTATCTCGGCAAAGAGGTGCAGACCGCGCGCGGCCCGTGGAAGATGGAGCTGACCGTCCACCGCGGCGCCGGCGCCTACATCTGCGGCGAAGAGACGGCGCTCCTCAACTCGCTCGAAGGCAAGCGCGGCTGGCCGCGCCTCAAGCCGCCATTTCCCGCGGTCAAGGGGCTGTTCGGTCAGCCGACCATCGTCAACAACGTCGAGACGCTGTGCAATTTGCCGGTCATCGTCGAAAAGGGCGGCGCCTGGTTTGCGCAGCTCGGCATGGGCAAGTCGGGCGGCACGCGCATCGTGTGCGTGTCGGGTCATGTCAAAAAGCCCGGCGTCTACGAGCTGCCGATGGGGATCTCGATGCGGGCCATCATCGAGGACATCTGTGGCGGCGTGCCCAATGGAAAAAAGGTCAAGGCGGTGATTCCGGGCGGCTCGTCGATGCCGCCGCTCGACGCCGACGAGCTCGACGTGCCGTGCGAGTTCGACGCGCTGGGCAACGACGAGCGCATCAAACCGGTGCAGAGTAAGCCGGGCGTCGTGTTCGAGCTGGCCCCGGGCAAGCCTTTGCGCACGATGGCCGGCTCGGGCGGCATCGTGGTCATGGACGAAGACACCGACTTAGTCGCGATCACGTCGCGTATCATGGATTTTTACGCGCACGAGTCGTGTGGTCAGTGCACGCCGTGCCGCGAGGGCTCGGGCTGGATGGCGCGCATCTGCAAGCGCCTGATGACGAGCGAGGGGCGCCCCGGCGATTTGGAGCTGCTCGAGTCGATCGCCTTTGGCATCGCCGGCAATACGATATGCGCGCTGGGCGATGCGGCGGCTTGGCCGATGATGGGATTTTTGACCAAATTTCGCAGCGAGTTTGCCGCGCGCATCATGCCCGGCCTGCCCGCCGACTTGCCACCGCCGACGGGCGAGACGCTGATCCAGCTCATGCCGCAATCGGAGGCCAGCCGACACGCGCTTGCCGAAGCCCACGGACGCCTCTCCGATTCGGCTGCCGATCACGGGAGTCAGTCGTGATTTCGCTGCTCGCCGCCGCACCGACCACGGTGCAGCTGGTCGCCGAGTCGGACGTTCCAGGAGTGCTCTTGCCGCGCATCTTGTTTTGGGCCGTGCTCGGGACGATCATCCTGGGCGGCGGTCTGTTGACCATCACGCGGCGCAACGACATTGGCGCGGTCATGTCACTGGTGGCGACGTTCTTCGGTCTGGCCGCCGCCTACGCGCTCTTGTCGGCGCACTTCATCGCCGCCTTACAGGTGCTGGTCTATGCCGGGGCGATTATGGTGCTCTTCATCTTCGTCGTCATGGTGCTCAACCGCGACGAAGCCGAGCCGTGGGCGACGCGCGGGCTGTTCTCCAAAGGACTCTTGGGTGTGCCCGCGGTGGTCTATCTGACGGTGCTCGCGGGGTACCATCTGCACAACGTCCTGCCGGTGCACGTCGAGGCGCCGCCGGCCGACTTCGGCACCGTCGCCGCCGTGGGCAATATTCTGTTCACCGATTATCTGTTCGCGTTCGAGGCGGTCTCGGTGCTGCTCTTGATCGCCGTCGTTGCTGCGGTGGTGGTGGCCAAGGCGCATCGCGCGCCGTTCGTCGAGCCGACCAGCGAGCGTCCGATCTCACCGCTCCAGCCCGACGACGGTCGCCATTCCGGCAGCACGCAGAGCCCGGGAGCTCATTAAATGATTCCCATCTCCGATTTTCTCATCCTGTCGGCGATCCTGTTCGCCATCGGCGCCAGCGGCGCGATCTTGCGGCGCAATGCGCTCATCGTCTTGATGTCGGTCGAGCTGATGCTCAACGCCGCCAATCTGACGCTGGTCGCCTTCGGACGCTCGCACCACGACACGCATGCGCATGCGTTCGCGTTCATCGTGATCGCGGTCGCCGCGGCCGAGGCCGCCGTCGGCCTGGCCATTATCGTCGGCATCTATCGCAATCGGCGCAGCGTCAGCCTCGACGAGCTGACGCTGATGAAGCAGTAGCCATGATTTTCTCCTCGATCTCCTCCTGTGGGAGCGTCCAGCCATGACGGCCGCCTTTCCGCTGTTTCTGATTCCCCTGTTGCCGCTCCTCGGCGCGGCATTCTCGCTGTTGGTCGGCAAGCGCGCCGGCAAGAGCGTAGTCACGCTGGTGGCCTGTGGCGCCGTCGGTGCGGCGTTCCTGGTGGCGGCCAATGCGGTCTACACCATGGCCACGCAGCTGCCGCCCGGAGGGTCTTTAACCGATCGCTTCTTCGACGCGCCATTCATTAAAGCCGGCGATTTGACGCTCTCGGCCGGGCTGTTGCTCGACCATCTGTCGGCGGTGCTGGTCCTGATCATCACCTTCGTCGGCCTCTTGATTCACATCTACTCGACCGCCTACATGGAGCATGACGAGGGCTACACCCGCTTTTTCGGGTACCTCAACCTGTTCACCGGCGCGATGCTCATCCTGGTGCTCGGCGATTCGATGCCGGTCACGTTCGTCGGCTGGGAGGGCGTTGGGCTGTGCTCCTATCTATTGATCGGCTTCTGGTTCGACAAAGAGGCCAATGCCGACGCCGGCCGCAAAGCATTCGTGGTCAATCGCATAGGCGACTTCGGAATGCTGCTCGCGATGTTTCTCCTGTTCACCGTCGCCGGCACGCTGAAATACACCGACCTGGCCACCAAGATTGACCTGCTCCGCACGCCGCTGTGGTTCGGTTGGCCGGCGGCCTACTTCGCGGGCCTTTTGATCCTCGTCGGCGCGACCGGAAAATCGGCGCAGATTCCGCTCTACGTCTGGCTGCCCGACGCGATGGCCGGCCCGACGCCGGTCTCGGCGCTGATCCACGCCGCGACCATGGTCACCGCCGGTGTGTACGTCGTCGCCCGCATGCACTTCGTGTTCGAGTCGGGGCCGATCTCGTTCAACCTGGTGATCGCCATCGGCGCGGCCACCGCGCTGTTCGCGGCCACGATTGGGATCGCGCAGCGCGACCTCAAAAAGGTCCTGGCCTACTCGACCATCAGCCAGCTCGGCTTCATGTTCGCGGCCGTCGGCAGCTACACGACTGGAACCTCGAACTATCACGCCGGTATCTTTCACCTGGCGACGCACGCTTTTTTCAAGGCCGGTCTGTTCCTCGGCGCCGGCTCGGTGATGCACGCGCTCAACGGCGAGGGCGACATCATGCGTATGGGCGGGCTCAAGAAGTACCTGCCTCACACGCGCTGGACGTTCCTCATCTGCTGCCTGTCGATCGCCGGCATTTTTCCCTTTGCCGGCTTCTGGTCCAAGGACGCCATCCTGGGCGGCGCGCTGGAATTTTTGCCCACCGCGCGTCCGGGCGCTGGCGCGCTCGAAGTGTTTTTCGCGCAGCACGGCGGGCAGGTCGTTTATGCCGTGCTCGTCGCCGCCGCGGCGTGTACCGCGTTCTACATGTTCCGTCTGTACTTCCTGGTGTTCGAGGGCGAGTTCCGCGGCAGCGACGAGGAGCGGCACCACTTGCACGAGTCGCCGCCGGCCATGACGGTAGTGCTGTGGATCTTGGCCATCGGATCGTTCTTCGTCGGCCTGCTCGGCGTGCCCGACGTGGTGCACGAGGGGGCCGACCTGTTCGGCCACTGGCTCGACCCGATCGTGGCCGCGCAGATCCATGAAGAGAGCGCGCGCTCGTTCTGGCTCGGCGCCGGCTTCACGCTCTCCATCTCGGCGGCGGCCATCGGCTTGGCCTGGTTCATCTATGGCGGGGGCCTCGAACGGGCGCGCCGGATGGCCAGCACGCTGCCCGGCGTCTATCGACTGCTGCTGCACAAATACTACGTCGACGAGATCTACAACTTGATCATCGTGCGCCCGTTCCGCTTCACGGCGTCGTTTTTGTGGAACGTGATCGACAAGCTGATCATCGACATGCTGGTGAGCCTGACCGCGTTCATCGTCGACAAATTCGGCCGCCTGGCACGCCTCTTCCAGAGCGGCGATGCGCAGCGCTACGTGGTCGGCATTTTGGTCGGCACGGCCGGGATGATCCACATCGCGACCAATTATGCCGCCTGCACGGCGGTCGATTTCGCGGTCGAGACGCAAGGCAACAACGTCGTCGTCACGCCCAAAGCGGGCGGCGAAGATGCCGCGCGCCTGCAGTACCGCGTCGACTGGGAGGGGAGCGGTACCTTCACCCCGGCGGCCGCGCAGCGCACGCTGTCGCACCACTATCAAACCGGCGGCCCCAAGAAGATTACCGTCGAGGCGCTCGACCCGCGTTGGGACACCGGCGCACGCAAGACGAAAGCCGTGGTGCTTCAGTGATCACCAGTACGATCGTTCTGTTGCCGCTCGCCGGCGCGCTCGCCCTCATGCTCCTGCCCCGCGACGAGGAGGGGCTGCAGCGTGGCTTCACGTTCGGCGTGGCGTTGCTCAATTTTTTCATCTCGCTCGGTCTGCTGCTCGGCTTCATGCCGACGGCATGGAACGGCCTCATCGACGTCGAATGGGTGGCCGGCCTAGGCATCCACTGGAAACTCGGCGTCGACGGGATCTCGCTCTACCTGGTGCTCCTGACCACGTTCCTCATGCCGGTGGCGCTGCTCTCGACCTGGAAGTCGATTCACAAGCACGTTCGCGAATTTTGCATCGCGATGTTAATCTTGGAAACCGGTATGGTCGGGACTTTTTTAGCGCTCGACCTGTTCTTCTTTTACGTGTTTTGGGAGGTTATGCTCATCCCGATGTACCTCATCATCGGGATCTGGGGCGGTGAGGCGCGTCGCTACGCGTCCATCAAGTTCGTCCTGTACACGATGGTCGGCTCGCTCCTGATGCTGGTCGCGATCCTCTATCTGTACGTGCAAAACCACGCCGCGACGCAGATCTGGACGTTCGACTATCTGGCGCTCACCCGGCTGGTGTTGCCGGCGCACGCGCAGCTGTGGTGCTTCTCGGCGTTTGCCCTGGCCTTTCTCATCAAAGTGCCGCTGTTCCCGCTGCACACCTGGCTGCCGGATGCGCACGTCGAGGCGCCGACCGCCGGCTCGGTCCTTTTGGCCGGCGTCATGCTCAAGTTCGGCACCTACGGACTGATTCGCTTCGCGTGGCCGCTGTTTCCCGATGCTGTCGCTGAGCTGTCGCCCTACATCGCCGTCCTGGCGGTCATCGGCATCGTCTACGGCTCGCTCGTGGCCTTCGCGCAAAAGGACATGAAGAAGCTCATCGCCTATTCGTCGGTGGCGCACATGGGCTTCGTGGTGCTCGGCATCACCGTGTGGAATGTGCGCGCGGTCGATGGCGCGCTCTACCAGATGCTGGCCCACGGCATCTCGACGGGCGGCCTGTTTCTCTGTGTCGGCGTGCTCTACGACCAGCGCCACACGCGCCGCATCGACGAGTACGGGGGCCTGGCGGCGATCGTGCCGCGCTTCACCGCCGTATTCATGATCCTGACCTTGGCCTCGGTCGGCCTGCCCGGCCTGTCGGGCTTCGTCGGCGAGTTCCTGGTTCTGATCGGCACCTTCTCGGCGTGGCGCCCGGACGCGGTGGCCGACAACATGTTCGTCTTTTTGGCTCATCCCAAGCTGCTGGCGGTGATCGCCACCACGGGCGTCATCTTCTCGGCCGTCTACATGCTGTACCTATTCCAAAAGGTCATGTTCGGCCCGGTCTCGAACCAGCGGAACCGCAGCCTCAAGGACCTCGACGGACGGCAGCTCGCGGTCTTTGCGCCGATGGTGCTAATGGCGTTCTGGCTCGGTATGTACCCGTCGACCTTCTTGCGCGCGATCGACCCGGCGGTCACCAACGCGGTGGCCAGCTTCAAGCAAAAGAGCGCCGAGCACGTCGCGCCTGATGGGCCGCCGCGCGCGCTTCCAATGGCGCCACCACCCGTCGCTCAGCCCGGCGCAGGGAGCGTCCGATGAACTTCGATTCCCACCAGCTGGCGGCCGTCGCGCCGCTCCTGATCGTGCTGTGCGGCGGCTTTGCGCTGCTCATGCTCGAAGCGTTTGCCGTCGGAAAGAACCGCGCCTACTTCATGCCGCTGACGGTCGCGCTGTGCGTCGTCGCGCTCGGCTTCAACGTTGCCGACTGGCAGGCGCTCGGCGCGCTGGGCGGCAATGACGCCGAGTCGCTGTACCGCGGCCTGATGGAGAACGATCGCATCGGGACGTTCCTGACCGCTGTGTTTCTCGGCGCCGCCGCGATAACCGCCATGGTCGCGCAGCCGTTCATGCGCGAGCATCGCTTCGAGTTCGGCGAGTTCTACGCGCTCCTTCTCTTCGCCACCGGCGGCATGATCATCTTGGTCCAGGCCAGCGACTTGGTGACCGTCTTCGTCGGCCTCGAAATCATGTCGCTCGCAGTCTACGTCCTGACCGGGTCGTGGCGCCGCAACCCCAAGTCGTCCGAAGGCGCGATCAAATATTTCGTCACCGGGGCCGTGGCCTCGGCCATCCTGCTTTACGGCATGGCGCTGGTGTACGGCGCAACCGGCACCACCAATTTGGCAGCCATCGCCGCCGCTCGCGGCGCAGCCTCGCAGCCGCTGTTCGTGATCGGCATGCTCTTGATGCTCGGCGCCCTCGGCTTCAAAGTGGCAGCGGTGCCGTTCCATCAATGGGCACCCGATGCCTACGAGGGCGCACCGACGCCGGTGACCGCCTTCATGGCCGCGGGCGTCAAGGCGGCGGCATTTGGCGTCGTCCTCCGTCTGTTCGGGACCGCGTTTGCCGCACCCGGTTTGAGCGGCGGCTCGACGGGATGGGCATCGGCGCTGGCGGTGCTGGCGGTGCTGACCATGACCTTCGGCAACCTGGCAGCGCTGCATCAGCCAAACATCAAGCGCATGCTCGCCTACTCGTCGATCGCCCACGCCGGCTATCTGCTCCTGGGCGTGGTGGCAACGGCCGGCGGCGGTGCGGTGGGCAGCGAGGCGCGCGCGGCGATCCTCTTTTATCTGGCCGGCTACAGCGTCACGACGCTCGGTGCGTTTGCCGTCGTGGCCTGGATCGGCAGCCGCGAAGACGAGCGACTTGACCTCGACGACTGGGCGGGCCTGGCGACACGCCATCCGGCAGCGGCGTTCGCGATGCTGCTGTTCCTCCTCTCGTTCGGCGGCGTGCCACCGACGGCCGGCTTCTTCGGCAAGTGGTATCTGTTCCGCGCGATCCTGGGTGCGCCCAGCCTGTTGCCCTACGTCGTGATCGCGGTGCTCAACAGCGTGGTCAGCGTTTTTTATTATCTGCGCGTAGTCACCGAAATGTACTTCCAGGAGCCGCGCCGTGAATTCACCTCGGTGCGCGCGCCCGCCATTACCGCCGCGCTGTGGATTTGCGTGCTGCTCGTGCTGGCCATCGGCATCGTCCCGGGGTCGCTCTTGCAGTGGGCCAGCCAGGCGTTACTGGGGGGCTGAGTAGCGAATTTGGTTTTCGTGGTTTCGTGCTATGCCCTTCGACTGGGGGGCGATCACATGCGCGACTCCTGTTTGACAGTGGTAGCCGCTTTATTCGTATTTGGTTGCTCCGGCAGTCCGGGTCGGCGCGCTCGGCGAGACGCTGAAAGACAACACGGTGCTGCCGGCCTCGGGGCTGGACATCTGGACGCCGCGCTACAACGCAGTCGTTTCAGCCAAGAACACGGCGTCGCAGCCGTGGATCACATCGGACAGCAACGCCGACTCGCCGAATCAGACGCTCTATTTCTCGTTCGATACGCCGGTCGGCGCGGCGAACCAAAACTATTGTGGGCGCGCGGTGTTCAGCGATCTCCATGTCTCGGGCAACCCGTCCAATACGGACAAGCCCAACGCCAAGAACAACGGGGCGGCACCGCCCGGCGGCTGCGACAACACGACGCTGTCGCCACAAGAAATGGCGCTCGAATTCATGATTTTTGATCTTTCGTCGTGTGTCATTTCTGACACGATCCCGCCGCAGCTGGATGGTGGGCTCCCCCCGCCGCCTACGTAATCTTCGCTTTCAATCGCATCTTTGCCCACTTCCAGTTGCGGTTTTGACTACATTCTCCCTCCTCTGACTACCTGCAAACACGAGTAATCACAATAAGATACGTGACATGCCCTAGGAGTTTGTGGTACCGACTCACACCTAGGGAGGCTCACAGATGCATATTTCGCGTGGCCTTGTTGTTTCGGCATTTTTTGTATTTGGCTGTGGCGGCAATCCGAACCGTCTGCCCAGCTCGACCACCGGGATCGGCGGCACCACCGGAAACGGCACCACCGGAAACGGCGGCACCACCGGAAACGGCGGTACGACCGGCAACCTCGGCTTCGACATGGCCGGCGAGATCGCCGATGCGATGGCCTGCGGCTCGCAGACGTTCACGCTGATGAAGGCTGGCAATCCGGATATCTTGATCGTGCTCGATCATTCGGGTTCGATGTCCGAAGATTTGAGCGGCCATCAACAGACGCCAGGCGGCGGAAAGCACAGCCATTTGTGCTCGGGTGGCGGACTGGTCAACGACCGGTGGACGTTGGCCACGACCGCGATCAACAGCACCGTGATGGCGACGCAGGGGCAGGCGCTGTGGGGCCTCGAAATCTTCCCGACCGATACCAGCTGCTCGACGTCGTCGACCCTGGCGGTCAACGTCGAGACGGCTGCTGCGTCGGACGTTGCAGCGGCAATGACGGCCGTCCAAGATCCCTATTGCACGGGCGGCAGTACCCCGACGCCCGAGGCGATCAACGACGCGGTGACCGCCCTGGGCGCGCTCACCGACACGAATCCCAAATTTATTCTCCTGGCGACGGACGGCGAACCCAGCTGCGACTCAGCCGACGATGACGTTCCAGGGACGGTCAATGCCGTCAAGGCCGCGACAGCGGCAGGCATCGGCACCTATGTCCTGGGACTTTCTCAAACCAAGACCGACATCGCCGCATTGACCAAGATCGCCGCGGCAGGCGGCATCAAAAACAACTACTTTCAGGTGGCCGCGGCCAGCGATTTGACGACCGCGCTACAGGCAATCACGGGGAGCGTCATCTCGTGCACGTTGCAGCTCAACCAGGCGCCGCCGAACGCAAGCTTCGTCTCGGTGACCGAAGGTGGCAAAGCCGTGCCGCAGGATCCGACGCACACCAACGGCTGGGACTTCGGCACCGGCAACCTGACGATTCAGCTGTACGGCACCTACTGCACGAGCCTGCAGAACTCGAGCGTCACCGACGTCAATGCGACGTTTGGGTGCTCCGTCCCGCCTCCCCCCACGTAGTCTCGCTCATCTCGCGCGCGCCAGGCGCGTCGAGCGCGGCTTACGTCCGCACTCGGTTCGGTCACATACCCGAGCGTATGCTCCCTCACCTCGCTTGCGGGCGCGCTCGCTCTCGACGGAGCTGACACGCGCTCTCCGCAGGCGCTCCGGAATTTCGCTTTGCTTCGCTTGCTCTTGGTGTCGACCTCCTTGTTTTGGGGCGTCTCCTTCGCGCACTGGCCGGTGCGGCTTGCGCTTGGTTGGTGCGTTGTAATCGCGGAGCGCCGCGACGGACTTCGTGGGCTGAAACTGAAACCTACGGCGATCGATCAGGTGGACGTCAGAATGCGCCGAATCACGGTCAGGGGCGGTCCGAGGCGGTTGTCGAACGGGCCCGCTTGGCCCTCGTCGAGCAGGGAGACTTTGTTGTGTGAAAGGTGCCGCACGATCTGATCGACGACGACGGCGTTGCTGCCGAACGGCTCCTGCCGAACCAGTGGACCGCGCACCGCGAGAAAAAGAAAAATCGTCTGCGCGCTTTTCCGCTCGGCCGCAGCAAGGACGGCGCTGATCAAAAGGGTCACAGCCTCGGCGTTGAGCGCGGCCGTGGTGGCTGCTGGACCGGAGAAGAGCCGCTCGACGTGGGTTTCGAGCCCGTCGTCGGCGGCGAGCCGCTCCTCCATCGTCGGGTGCGCAAACGGTGTGTCCGAGCGACCATCGACCGCCAGCGTGGTCGCGCCAAAAAGCAGCAGATCGTGGGCGCGGCTCCGCGCAAAGTGGGCCGGCAATAGCGGCCGCTCGACGATTCCGCTTTGCCACGGGCCACCGTCGAGGGGCGCGCCGTCGAGGAGCGCCCACTTGGCCAGCGCGGTCGCCGGTCCGTGCGGCAACCAGTCGATGGCCGGCCGTCTGCTCGCCGCGCGCCACTGACCGAGGCTCTCGATGCGGCGCCGCCCGCTGCCCCAAATCTCCACCGAATTAAAGTGGCAGGTTGCCGTGCTTGCGCGGCGGATTGCTCTGCCGCTTATTGCGCAGCATCGCCAGCGACCGCGCCAGCTTGGTGCGCGTCTCGCGCGGCCGGATGACCTCGTCGATGTAGCCGAGCGCCGCCGCCGCATAAGGGTTGGCGAACTTGGCCCGGTATTCGGCGACATATGCCGAGCGCGCCGCCGCCGGATCCTCGGCCTTTTCGAGCTCGCCCTTGTACACGATGTTGACCGCACCTTCGGGCCCCATGACCGCGATCTCGGCCGTGGGGTAGGCGAAGTTGACGTCGGCGCGCACGTGCTTGGAGGCCATCACGTCGTAGGCCCCGCCGTAGGCTTTGCGCGTGATCACAGTGACTTTGGGGACCGTCGCCTCGACGAACGCATAGAGCAGCTTGGAGCCGTGTTTGATGATCCCGCCGTGCTCCTGGTCGACCCCCGGCAAAAAGCCCGGCACGTCGACGAAGGTGACGATGGGAATGTTGAAGCAGTCGCAGAAGCGGACGAAGCGCGCGCCCTTGACCGACGCGTTGATGTCCAGCACTCCGGCCAGATGCGACGGCTGATTGGCGACCACCCCCACCGAGCGCCCCTCGATGCGGGCGAAGCCGATGACCATGTTCTGCGCGTGGTCGGGCTGGATCTCGAAGAAGCGTCCGTCGTCGACGACGCGACCGATCAGCTGCTTGATGTCGTAGGGCTTGGCAGGATCCTCGGGAATCAGCGTGTCGAGGGCAGCATCTTCGCGATCAGCCCGATCTTCGGTTTTCAAATAGGGCGCGTTTTCCGTATTGTTCTGCGGAATGTACGAGATCAGGGTTCGAATGCCGTCGAGGCAGCCCTTCTCGTCTGCGAATGCCAGGTGCGCCACGCCCGAGCGCGAGGCGTGCGTGTGCGCGCCCCCCAGCTCCTCCTTGGACACCTCCTGGTGGGTGACCGTCTTGATCACGTCCGGGCCGGTGATGAACATGTAGCTCGTGCCCTCGACCATGAAGATGAAGTCGGTCATGGCCGGCGAGTACACGGCGCCGCCGGCGCACGGCCCCAAGATGGCCGAGATCTGCGGCACCACTCCCGACGACAAAACGTTGCGCGTGAAGATGTCGGCGTAGCCAGCGAGCGACTGCACGCCCTCTTGAATGCGCGCGCCGCCCGAGTCGTTCAGTCCGATGACCGGCGCGCCGGTGCGCAGCGCCAGGTCCATGACTTTGCAAATCTTGGTGGCGTACGCGCCTGACAAGGAGCCGCCGAACACCGTGAAGTCTTGCGCGAAGACGAAGACCTGGCGTCCGTCGACGTTGCCGTATCCGGTGACCACACCGTCGCCCAAGATTTTTTGCTCGGCCATGCCGAAATCGGCGCACCGATGAGTGACCAGCTTGTCGAGCTCGACGAACGAGCCGGGATCGAGGAGCAGCTCGATGCGTTCGCGCGCGGTCAGCTTGCCGGCGGCGTGCTGCCGGGTGACACGATCGGCGCCACCGCCCGCCAAGGCCTGCGCCTCCATCTCTTCGAGCTTCTTGAGCGCCCCGGTACGGCCGCTTGTGTTGGCATCACTCATGGCTCTTTCAACCTCTCTTCGACGTAGCCGGCGATCGCGCTGCGCTCGCGCTCGCCAAGGGTCTGGATGCAAATCGCACGACGCTCGGCCCGCTCCGTCTCGCCCTGGCCGCTGCGCAGTTCGCCGATTTTTCCGATGACGGTGATCGATTCGGTGGCGCCGGGCAGGACGAAGCGCGCTTGGATCGGCCCA